>JAKACE010000054.1 GCA_021821705.1 Actinomycetes bacterium
CTGCCCGTTCGGATCACGTCTTCCAGGCCACGACCTCAGGAACGCAGTTCATGAACCGGGAATACGCGACATTGAGCACCGTCGGCGTGTGGCGCCGCACGCGTCAGGCCCTGGGCGGCACGCGGGGAGGGTGAGACCTCCAGCAGGCGGCAACCGCTCTCACTGCCGACCAATGACCAGAGGCTGCCGTCGGCGACCACGGTGGCCCCGGCCGACTTCGAGGCCGGCCCGCCGAGGCGGGCGAAACCCAACGGTCTGACCGGGTGGGAGGAATGCTCTGACTGCGCCTTGGCCCCGGCCTCGACAGTGGACGCGTCGACCAGCGACACCGCGCTGTCGGGCGCGTAGCGGACGATGAACGTGGAAGCACCGTCGGAGAAGCCGGCCGCCGACCTGGCCCCGGCCAGGTGCCCGAGCGAGATGCCGCCAGTCGGTGGCCCGAGGACGTAGTTGTCCTTGCCCAGCATGTTGAAGTTGCCGCTGACCCGGTTGACCAGCATGGTGCCGACGCTGGTGGGAACAGCCTGGACATCGAAGTAGCTGCCTGCTCCGACCTGCTGGTAGACCCCCTCCAGCTGCACCGTGACGGCGCCCGTGGCGACATCGACCACCGTGAGCGGGCGGTAGTCGTCCAGGACCATCGACCCGCCGAAGATCCTCGGTCGCTGTGCGGCCGGTGCCTGGCCGGTTGCCGCCGACCACACCAGGCCTCCCACCAGGGCCACGATGGCCAGGAGGCCCGTGAGCGCCCCGACCAGGCCGAAGTTGCCCCAGGGTTGGCCCGCCCCCGGGAGGCCGAAAGACGCCCGGCTGGCCTGTGACTGATTGGAGGGCGCGCTGAGCCTGGGCGTCGTCATCTCGCTGGAACGTGACAGTCTCTGTCCGGTTGGTGCCACTTGGATCGTAGCCCGAACGGGATGAGGTAAGCGGTCATCCCGGCACATAGAGCGGTCATCTGCAGCACGGTCGAGGGTCCACCACCGCGCCGGGAGGCCCCGGTAACCTCGTCCCGGTGGGTTACCAGGTGAGCACGCCTGTCTTCGAGGGCCCCTTCGACCTGCTCCTCCACCTGGTCACGCGCGATCAGGTGGACATCTGGGAGCTGTCCCTGTCGGCCATCGTCGACGAGTACGTGGCCACACTGCGGCGCATGGAGGAGCTGGACCTGGCGGTGGCCACCGAGTTCCTCCTCATAGCGGCGGTGCTACTCGAACTGAAGGCTCATCGCCTTGTCCCCGGCACCGGTGACGTGGAGGGGGAGGAGGAGATCGCTCTCTGGGAGGAGCGCGACCTCCTGCTGGCACGCCTTCTCGAGTGCAAGACCTTCAAGGACGCGTCCCTGTCGATGACGGCCCTGATGGAAGCGGCCGACCGGTCCGTCCCGAGGCGGGCGGGCATGGAGGACCGCTTCGCCGGCCTCAGCCCGGACCCCCTCGAGGACGTTTCACCGTCCGACCTGCGGGCGGCAATGCTGAAGGCCATGGCACCGAGGCCGGTCCCGCGGGTCAGCCTCGACCACGTGGCCCAGGTCCGGGTGAGCGTCGCCGAGACGCTCGACACGCTGAGCCGCCGGTTGCCGGCGCAGCCCCGCACGACCTTCCGCCAGCTCACCTCCGGCCTGAGCGAGCGCTTGGAGGTGATCGTGTACTTCCTGGCCCTTTTGGAGATGTTCAAGCGCGGGGTCGTGGAGCTGCACCAGGCCGGGAAGCTGGCCGAGCTGCACGTGAGCTGGCTCGGCCCCGACGGTGAAGGTACCCAGGACGGGGTGCTGGACGTGCGCGACAGCAGGGACCTGGTGATGGCGGATGCCGGGCACGCCGACGAGTACGAGGGCTGAGGCGTTTGAGCGATCTCGATCCACCTGTGCCGGGCGAGGGGGGCGTGGACCTGCCTCCCGGCGGGGCGCGGTTGCACGACGGCGCCCTGGGTGCCCCTGAGGAGCTTGGCCCTGAGCTTGCCGGGGAGCGGGGCGGCCCAGGGGAGGGGACGCTCGACCTGGTCGATCTGGGTGCTGCGCCGATTACCGCAGGCGCCGACGATGGCCGCCGCGGCTCGGAGCTCGCCAGGGCGGTGGAAGCGGTGCTCATGGTCGCCGACAGCCCGGTGGAGCCAGGGATCCTGGCCCAGTTGCTGGAAGTGCCCCCGGCGCGCGTCGAGCAGACGTGCGCCGAGCTGGCTGCAGGGTACCTGGCCCAGGGCCGGGGTTTCGTGCTGACCAGGGTGGCGGGGGGTTACCGTTTCCAGAGCCACCCGGACATGGCGCCTTACATAGAGCGCTTCGTGTTGGAGGGCCAGCAGGCCAGGTTGTCGGCTGCCGCCTTGGAGACGCTGGCCATTGTGGCCTACAAGCAGCCGGTTTCACGGGCGCAGATCTCCTCGATCAGGGGTGTCAGCGCCGACGGCGTGCTGCGCACGCTCTGCCAGCGCGGTTACGTGACCGAGGTCGGCCGCGACGCCGGTCCCGGCCAGGCGGTCCTCTACGGCACCACGCCGCTGTTGTTGGAGCGACTGGGCATCGACAAGATCGAGGATCTGCCTCCCCTGGGTGACTTCGTGCCCGGGCCCGAGGTGATGGACGCTCTCGAGCAGGGCCTGCGGCCCGGCACCTGATCCCTCGCCCTCACCGGGCCCCGGGGACCGAAAGGTGTCCCCACTGGCCGGGCGTGCCCCTGGCACGGCCGGGGGCTCTGTTATGGGGTGCCCAAGCGGCGCCGGTAGACTGCCGCCGCTATGGGCCAGAGCGATGCCGGCCGTGGCGCCGGCGCGCCGAGGGCACGGCTGTTGGGAGAGCCTCGTGACGACGGGGAGAAGCTGCAAAAGGTAATGGCCCAAGCGGGAGTGGGCAGCCGGCGGGCCTGTGAGGAGCTGATCGCGGCCGGCAAAGTGACGGTCAACGGCGAGGTGGCGCCCCTCGGCCGCAGGGTTCGTTCCGCCACCGACCTGGTCGTGGTGGACGGCGTGCCGCTCGCGCTGCGTGAGGGCCTGGCCTACTACCTGCTCAACAAGCCGGCCGGCGTTGTCTGCAGCGCCGCCGGCCAGGACGCCAGGCCCCTGGTCGTGGACCTGGTCCCCGCTGTGCCGCGCGTCTACCCGGTTGGCCGCCTCGATGCCGAGACCGAGGGCCTCATCGTCCTCACCAACGACGGTGACCTGGCGCACGCCCTTTCCCACCCGAGCTTCGGCGTCGACAAGGAGTACGTCGTCCGCCTCGAGCACGAGCTGTCGGCGGAGGCCGTGCGCCGCCTGCGGCGCGGAGTGGAGCTCGAGGACGGCCCGACGGCCCCGGCACGGGTACGCCTGCTCGGGCCGGCCACGGCCAGGGTCGTCATCCACGAGGGCCGCAACAGGCAAGTGCGCAGGATGTGCGAGGCCGTCGGCAACAGGGTCACGTATCTGGCCCGGACCAGGATCGGGCCACTGGTGGCGCCCGAGCTCGCCCCCGGGCATTGGCGGCAACTGAGCATCGCCGAGATCACCTCGCTGTGGAAAGCGGCGCTGCACGGCGTGCCGGGTGACCGCCGTGACCGCCGTGGTCGGAGCAGGCCCAGGGTCTGAACCGCCCGCCCGGGCACCGGTAGCAGGCGCACGGTCTGAACCGCCCGCCCGGGCACCGGTAGAAGGCGCACGGTCTGAACCGCCCGCCCGGGCACCGGTAGAAGGCGCACGGTCTGAACCGCCCGCCCGGGCACCGGTAGCAGGGGGACGCCGGTGGCGCGTAACCTGTGCTGGCCATGGGCGAGGACAGCACAAACCAGCACCGCGACGCCGGAGCGGCCCGTGTCAGGGCACTGCGGGGGGCGACGACCGTTGACGAGGACACGGTCGCACAAGTGACCGAGCGCACTCAGGCCCTCCTGCGGGCCATGCTCGAGCGCAACGGCGTTGACCACGAGGACATCATTTCGGTCCTGTTCACGGCCACGGACGACATCCGCTCGATGTTCCCGGCTACGGCCGCCCGAGGTATCGGTTTCGGCGACGTGCCGCTGCTGTGCGCCAGGGAGCTGGCTGTCCCCGCCAGCCAGCCCCTGTGCGTCCGGGTCATGATGCACGTCGAGACCACGCGCAGCCGCGCTGAGCTGCACCACGTGTACCAGCGGGGAGCACGCGGCCTGCGCGATGACCTACCCGAGTAGCGAGCATGGCCACGGGGCCACCGGGATGCCGCCCCGAGCCTGCATCGTGGGCACCGGCCTTATCGGCGGCTCCATCGGCATGGCCCTCAGGCGCCTGGGCTGGTGGGTGACGGGCACGGACGCCGACGCCGGGCGCGCCGGGCGGGCACTGGAGCTGGGTGCGATCGACCGGGTCGGCGAGGACGCCTCGGCCCGGGTGACCTTCGTCGCCGTGCCGGCCGGCGCTGTGGCGGGGGTGGTAGCCCGGATCCTCGCGGCCCAGGATGCTCGCTCACAACCGCCGGGGGCACCCATGAGGGTCGTCACCGACGTGGCCGGCATCAAGGAGGGCATCGTGCGAGCCGTGACGCACCCGCGCTTCGTTGGCGGCCACCCGATGGCAGGTTCGGAGCAGGAGGGAGTGGACGGCGCCGACCCTGACCTCTTCCTCGGTGCCACATGGGTGTTGACGCCGGCCGATGACACCTCGGCCGACGCCTATTCGGAGGTGCAGTCCGTCGTGCGGGCACTGGGTGCCAACCCGGTGGCGCTGGCGCCCCGCCGCCACGACGAGCTGGTGGCGCTCGTCTCCCACACTCCCCACCTGACGGCGGCGGCACTGATGAACCTGGCAGCGGACGTGGCCGAGTCCGACGCGACGCTCTTGCGCCTGGCGGCCGGGGGCTTCCGGGACATGACGCGCGTGGCGGCGGGGCACCCCGGGATCTGGCCCGACGTCGTGGCAGAGAACCGCGAGGCGATCCTTTCGGGCCTCGACCGTCTTTGCGCTCGGCTCGAAGAGCTGCGTGGGGTAGTTGCCAGGGGCGACCGCGCCACGCTGCTGCGCCTGCTCGAACGGGCGCGTGAGGGGCGCGTCAACCTTCCGACGGGGGCGCCGGCCCTCGAGCAGGCCACCGAGGTCCGGGTGCCCGTGCCGGACCGCCCCGGCGTGATCGCCGAGGTCAGCACACTGCTAGGTGGGCTGGGCGTGAACATCTTCGACGTCGAGATAGCCCATTCGGCCGAGGGTGACCGCGGCGTCATGGTGCTGGTGGTCGATTCGCGCCACGGCGAGACGGTGCGCGGTGCCCTTGTCGGGCGGGGCTACCGGTGCGCGCTGCGGCCCATGGAGCCCTGACCCGGCCGGAGCGCCGCAACTGAACAGGGTGCCGGCGAGCCCGGTTCGCCGCCGCACGCGGCGCACGGTAACTTTGCGCCTTGGGAGTGCCGGCCGAGGCCGCGGCGCCCGCGTCCCGAGCCACCGACAAGGAGAGACGCGACTTGAGCGTGCAAGACCAGCTTGTGTTCGGACCGGCCGCCGGCCGGGCTCTGCGGGGCCGGCTGCGGGCGCCCGGCGACAAGTCCGTCTCCCACCGAGCCCTGCTCATAGCGGCGAGAGCCGAGGGCCGTTCGCGCATCAGGGGCCTCTCCAACGGCGATGACGTGCGCCACACCATGGAGGCGGTGGCTGCCCTCGGTGCCGTGGTCGAGCGCTCGGCGTCGGAGGTAGTGGTCGATGGCGGGGCAGCCCGCCTGCACGAGCCGGACGCCGTCTTGGACGTGGGCAACTCGGGCACCGGCATACGCCTCCTGGCCGGCTATGTAGCCGGAGTCGACGGCCTGACGGTGCTGCAGGGCGACGCGTCGATCGCTCGCCGGCCGATGGACAGGGTGGCGGTACCGCTGAGGGCCATGGGTGCGACCGTCGACGGCCGCCGGGGTGGCAGCCTGCCTCCTCTGGCCGTTCGCGGTGGCCACCTGCGAGCCATCGAGTACCACCTGCCGGTGGCCAGTGCCCAGGTCAAGTCGGCGGTGCTCTTCGCCGGGTTGGCCGCTGACGGCACCACCTGCGTAGTGGAACCGGTGGCCACCAGGGCCCATACCGAGGAGATGCTCGTCGCGGCCGGCGCAGACCTGGAGGTGACCCGCGATGCCGGCGGCACCAGGGTGACCCTGCGCCCCGGGCCGTTGCAGGCCGGCTCGATCGACGTGCCTGCCGACCCCTCCCAGGCCGCCTTCTGGGCTGTCGCCGCCTGCATCACCCCCGGCAGCGACCTGGTGCTCGAGGACGTGTACGTCGGCCAAGGCCGGGCTGGGTTCATCGACGTCTTGGCGCGCATGGGCGCCCAAATCAGCCTTGGCAACCAGGATCCGGTGCGCCACACCGCCGACATCCGCGTGCAGCACAGCCATCTCGAGGCCACCGACGTTGGCGGCGACGAGGTCCCATCGCTCATCGACGAGGTGCCCGTCCTGGCCGTGGCGGCGGCCATGGCCGAGGGCAGGACGACCTTTTCCGACGCAGCCGAGCTGCGAGTCAAGGAAACCGACCGGATCGCCACGACGGTGGAGATGCTGAGGGCTCTCGGCGTGCGGGCCGAGGCCGCCGCCGACGGCCTGAGCGTCCTGGGGCTCGGCGGCGCACCCCTGCGAGCCGGAGTCACGGACTCCTCGGGCGACCACCGCATCGCCATGGCCTCCGCCGTCGCCGCTCTGGTGGCCTCGGGGGACGTCACGGTCAGAGGCTGGGAGGCGACGACCACCAGTTATCCTGGCTTTTCAGAGGACAGGCGCCGGTGCCTGCAGTGAACCCCGGCTCCCAAGTGGCAGTGAACCCAGGCTCGCAGGTTGTCGCCATAGACGGCCCGGCTGGTAGCGGCAAGTCCACGGTCGCTCGTGCCGTTGCGGCCCGGCTCGGCACCGACTATCTCGACACCGGCGCCATGTACCGGGCCGTGGCCTTCATGGCCATGCGCAGCGGGGTGGACCCCGAGGACGCCGAGCCGGTGGCCCGCCTGGCCCGGGCCATGACCCTGGATGTCGCAGAGCGGGTGATGGTCAACGGCGTGGACGCCACCATCGAGATCCGCAGCCCGGAGGTGACCCGGGCCGTGAGCGCAGTTGCCGCCAACCCGGAGGTCCGGGCCGAGCTGGGGCGCCGGATGCGCGAATGGGCGCTCGAGCGTTCCGGCGGTGTCGTCGAGGGCCGCGACATCGGGACCGTCGTGTTCCCCGGTGCGCCTCTCAAGGTCTACCTGACCGCCAGTGACGAGGAGCGGGCCCAGCGCCGCAGCCAGGAGATGCTGGACATGCACTACGACGAGGTCGCGGCCGATATCGCACGGCGTGACCACGTGGACTCCACCAGGGCCCACGCACCGCTGGCAGTCGCCGACGACGCCGTCGTCGTTGACACCACGACCCGCGACGTCGACCAGGTCGTGGAGCTCGTGCTCGAACTGGCCGCCAAGGCCGGCCTGGGGTGACAGAGGCCCGGCCCGGCACCGCCGGCCACGTCCCGGGGCCGTCCCGGGGCGAGCTGCTGTGGTTCAAGGTCGCCAGGGGGATCGTGTGGGCCGCCTGCCGTATGGCATGGCACTACCGGGTGGTCGGCCTGGAGAACCTCCCCCAGACGACGCCCTATGTCCTGGCGCCCGTGCACCGTTCTTACATTGACACCCTGCTCACCGGGGCGATGACATCGCGGCGGGTGCGTTTCATGGCCAAGTCCGGGATCTTCGCCAATCCGTGGGCGGCGCGGCTGTTCGGCTCGCTCGGGGGCTTCCCGGTAAAGCGCGGCACCGCTGACCGCGAAGCCCTGCTCGAGTGCGGGAAAGCGCTAGCTGCCGGGGAGCCCGTCGTTCTCTTCGCCGAGGGCACCCGCAGCTCTGGCCCGGTCCTGGCACCGCTTCTCGGTGGTCCGGCGTTCGTTGCGCTGCGGGCGAACGTGCCCATCGTCCCGGTAGGCATCGGCGGCAGCGAGCGGGCCATGCCTGTGGGGGCAAGGCGGGTGCGCTTCAACCGGATCGTCGTCGTGGTCGGGGAGCCGATCTGGCCTCCGCCCACAGGTCCGGGGGCGCGGGTAGCACGCCGAGGCGTCGACGAGCTGACGGAGCAGTTGCGCGAGAAGCTGCAGGCCGTGTTCGACGAAGCTCGTATGCTCGCGGGCGTCGACGACGCCGGTGAAGCCGGGCCACCTGAGTAGGGGACCGACGGCGTCCTGCACGGAGGTACACATGGAGTACAGGCAGCTCGGCCGTAGCGGGCTCAGGGTGTCCGCCCTTTCCCTCGGGACGATGACCTTCGGGGGTGCAGGGGGTTTCGCGAAAGTGGGCCACACCGATGCCAGGGAGGCGGCCCGCATACTCGACCGCTGCCTCGAGGCAGGCGTAAACCTGGTCGACACGGCGGATGTCTATTCCGACGGCGCCTCGGAGGAGATCGTCGGCCAGATCACCAAGGGGCGCCGCCATGATCTCCTGCTGGCCACCAAGTGCCGGTTCCCGAGCGAGGCGGGCGCCAACGGGGCCGGCAGCTCGCGCCACCATATCCTGCGTTCGGTCGAAGGTAGCCTGCGCAGGCTCGGGACCGACTACATCGACCTCTACCAGTTGCACGGCTGGGACGGCCAGACGCCCCTCGATGAGACCCTCGGGGCCCTGGACGGGCTCGTGCGGGCCGGCAAGGTGCGCTACGTGGGGTGCTCCAACTACT
>JAKACE010000055.1 GCA_021821705.1 Actinomycetes bacterium
CCGCCCGCACCAAGAAGGCAGACCTTGTCAGTCGCATACTGCAGGTCACCGGCGTAGAGGAAGGCACACCAGCGCCCGAGAAGCCGCGCCGTACCCGCAGCCGGCGTAGCGCGGCGCAACCGGAGGCGGCCACGGCCGAGACCGGTGAGCAGCTGGCGCTCGACGGAGCCGACAGCCGCGAGACCGCCGGCCCCGACGGTCCCGCCGTCAAGGGGACCAACGGCAAGGCGGTCAACGGCTCGAGACGCGACGGCGCAGCCGGTGCACCGGAGGCGGCCCAGGAGCCGGGCGGGGCAGCACAGCCCGACCAGCCGGCCGGCGACGCAGTGCCGGTCGCGGCCGCCGACCGGGCTGAGCCGGCGGAGGGCGCCCGTGGGCCGGCCGAGCGCGACCCCGACCCGTCGGTACCCGCTCCCGAAGCCGCCCCGTCCACCGGGCGTGCTGACCACGGCCGGCAGCGGGACCAGCAGCGCAACGAACGCAACGAGCGCAGCGACGGGCAGCGCAACGAGCGCAGCGACGGGCAGCGCAACGACGGGCAGCGCAACGACGGCCGCATGGATGACCCCGGTCTCGGCAACAGCCGGCGCCGCAGGCGCCGTAACCGGGACAAGCCCGCCCGCGGCCAGGAGCGTGACTTCGCCCAGGCGCCCGCCGAGGCCCCTTACTCGGGCGAGCTGGTGTCATGTTCGGGCCTGCTGGACCTGCGCGACGAGGGCTACGGTTTCCTGCGCACCAACGGCTACCTGTCTAGCGGGTCCGACGTCTACGTCTCGATCACCCAGGTGCGTCGGTACGGCTTGCGCAAGGGGGACCTGGTGGAGGGTGCTTTCAGGCCCGCCGCCAACAATGAGAAGTACCCGGCTCTGGTCAGGGTGGACACCGTGGCAGGGCTGCCACCGGACGAGGCGCGCAACCGGCCCAAGTTCGAGGCGCTCACCCCGTTGTTCCCCGACGAGAAGCTCAGCCTGGAGATCCCGGGCGACCCGGGCAACGTGACCGCCCGGATCGTCGACCTGGTGTCACCCATCGGCAAGGGGCAACGCGGCCTCATCGTCTCGCCTCCGAAGGCGGGCAAGACGACGGTGCTCAAGCAGATCGCCCACTCCATCGAGGCCAACAACCCTCAGGTGCACCTCATCGTCCTGCTTGTGGACGAGAGGCCGGAGGAAGTCACGGACATGCGGCGCTCGGTGAAGGGTGAGGTCGTCGCCTCGACCTTCGACCGCCCGGCCGACGAGCACACCCAGGTCGCCGAGCTGGCCATAGAGAGGGCCAAGCGGATGGTGGAGGCCGGTCGTGACGTTGTCATCGTCCTCGACGGCATCACCCGCCTGGCCAGGGCGTACAACCTGGCTCAGCCCGCCACCGGGCGCATCATGTCGGGTGGTATCGACACCGGGGCGCTGTACCCGCCCAAGAAGTTCTTCGGGAGCGCCCGCAACATAGAAGAGGGCGGCTCTCTTACCATCCTCGCCACGGCGCTGGTCGAAACGGGCAGCCGCATGGACGAGGTCATATTCGAGGAGTTCAAGGGCACGGGCAACATGGAGCTCCGGCTCGACCGCAAGCTGGCCGAGCGGCGCATCTACCCCGCCATCGACGTCAACGGCTCGTCTACCAGGCACGAGGAGCTGCTCTTCGACCGAGCTCAGCTCCAGCAGGTCTGGAAGCTGCGACGGGTCCTCAATGCCCTGGCGACCGACGGCAACGCTGCCGCCGGCCTGGAGCTGCTGGTCGACAAGATCCGCTCCACCCGGAGCAACGACCAGTTCTTGGCCGACATTGCCAAGACACCTGCTCCCGCGATCTAACCTGGAGGGGCCATGAAAGCCGATACCCATCCCGAGTACCTCTCAGCCAAGGTGGTGTGCTCGTGCGGGAACACGTTCACTACCCGCTCCACCAAGCCTGAGCTGCACACCGAGCTCTGCAACGAGTGCCATCCGTTCTTCACCGGCAAGCAGAAGCTTGTCGACACCGGTGGTCGCGTCGAGCGTTTCGAGCGCCGCTACGGGCGGCGTCCTGCGAGGGCCGGCGCCTCCCAGTAAGTGTTCGAGCGCCTAGGCGAGCTCGCAACCGAGTACGACGATGTCCTCGCGCAGCTGTCCGACCCTGCGGTCATGTCCGACCAACGGCGGCTGCGCGAAGTTTCTCGTCGCCATCACGAGCTCGAACCGGTCATAGCGGCGTACAACGCCTACCGCGCTGCTCAGGCCGACCTCGAGGTAGCTCGCGATATGTACGCCGAGGCCGAAGGGGCGGACCGTGAGCTGGTCGGTTCGGAGCTCGAGGGCATCCATAAGCACCTGGCGAACCTGGAGGAGGAGCTCAAGGTCCTCCTGCTGCCGCGTGACCCTAACGACGGCCGCAACGTGATCGTCGAGATCCGCGGCGCCGAGGGCGGCGAGGAGGCAAACCTCTTCGCGCGCGACCTGTTCGAGATGTACCAGCGCTATGCCGAACGGGTGGGCCTGAAGGTGGAGGTCCTGGCCACCGATCCCTCGCCGATGGGCGGGTTCAACGAGGTGACGCTCATGGTCAAGGGCCAGGAGGCGTGGGCGCGCTTCAAGCACGAAGGAGGCCCTCACCGGGTGCAGAGGGTCCCGGTCACCGAGTCCCAGGGCCGTGTGCACACCTCGTCGGCGACGGTCACGGTGCTCCCCGAGGCAGAGGAGCTCGAGGTACAGATCGAGGACAAGGACATCCGGGTCGACGTCTACCGCAGCACCGGCCCCGGTGGTCAGTCGGTCAACACGACGGACTCCGCTGTGCGCGTCACCCACCTGCCCACAGGCATGGTGGTGGCCATGCAGGACGAAAAGAGCCAGATCCAGAACCGCGCCAAGGCCATGCAGGTCCTACGCGCCCGCCTGCTGAAGGCCGAGCAGGACCGCCAGACCGCCGAGATGTCAGCGGCTCGCCGCAGCCAGGTCGGCGGGGGTGGCCGGGCCGAGAAGGTGCGCACCTACAACTACAAGGACAACCGCGTCACCGATCACCGCATCGGCATGACGGTCCACAAGCTGGACAGGGTCCTCATGGGCGAGCTGGACGAA
The DNA here is from genome assembly GCA_021821705.1 of Actinomycetes bacterium. Classification (GTDB taxonomy): domain Bacteria; phylum Actinomycetota; class Acidimicrobiia; order Acidimicrobiales; family Palsa-688; genus JAJZMF01. The sequence continues at coordinate 3,060 of JAKACE010000055.1, forward strand.
CTGGTGGACGCCCTGATGGCGGACGAGCGGGCCCGACAGCTGGCCGGGGCAGGTGCCGCATGAGCGCCCGGGGCCTGGCGGCCCGCCCGAGGGGCCACCGCCCGCCACCGCTCTGATGCCTCCCGGCCGCGGCCTGTTACCCGCGACCTGGTCAGAGCTGTACAAGGTGGCGACGGAGCGATTGGACGGCGACCGCCGGGTGGCCCGCTGGCTGGTCGAGGATGCATCGGGAGGCGACTGGCCCGCCGTGCTCGGAGAGCCGGTCACCGCCCGTACAGGAGAGTTCTTCCTCTCGATGCTGGAGCGGCGCCTTGCCGGCGAGCCCGTCCAGTACGTCCTCGGCCACTGGGCATTCCGTCACCTGGACCTGATGGTTGACCCCAGGGTGCTCATACCCCGGCCGGAGACCGAAGTCGTGGTGGAGGTGGCCTTGGCCGAGCTGCGGCGGTCCGCCTCCGAGGCACCGATCGTCGTCGACCTGGGCACGGGCTCAGGTGCCATAGCCCTGTCCGTGGCCACCGAAGCTCCTTCCAGCTCCGTATGGGGCACTGACAGGTCGGTGGCCGCCCTCTCCGTGGCATCTGCCAACCTGGCCGGCATCGGGGCACGGGCCGCCGGACGGGTCAGGCTCGTGCACGGTCACTGGTGGTCCGCTCTGCCCGCAGACCTCCGGGGGAACGTTGACCTCGTCGTGACCAACCCTCCCTACGTCAGCGAGGCGGAGCTGGTGCAGCTGGCCCCCGAGGTGCGCGACTGGGAGCCGATGTCGGCGCTCGTCCCGGGGCCGAGCGGCCTGGAGGCGATCACCGCGATCGTCCAGGGAGCGCTCTCGTGGCTGCGCCCGGATGGCGTCCTGGTCTGCGAGCTTGCTCCCCACCAGGCCCAGGCTGCGGCCGCCCTGGCCTTGGCCAGTGGGTTCGGTGCCGTCGAGGTGCGCCCGGACCTGGCCGGAAGGGACCGTGCCCTCGTCGCCAGGCTCCACGCCCCCTGAGGCTGCCCGCGACCGCAGTAGGTTGGCGCCGTGCCAGTCGTCCCCGCTCACGGCGACCCCCCGGCACCGGTCGCCATCCGGGCCGCCGCCGATGCCCTCGGGGGCGGTGACATCGTGGGCCTGCCCACCGACACCATCTACGGGCTGGCTGCCGACCCTTTCCATACCGGTGCTTCCGACCGGCTGTTCAGGGTCAAGGGCCGCCCCCGCTCCGTCGAGCTCCCCGTCCTGGTGGCGGACGCCGACCAGGCCATGGCGCTCTGCGCCTCGGTGCCGCCGTCGGCGCTGCGGCTCATGGAGCGCTACTGGCCGGGCCCGCTCACGCTGGTCCTGCCGAGGCGGCCAGGCCTGGCCGCCGACCTGGGTGAGGAGGACGCGACCATCGGCATCAGGTGCCCCGCCCACCCCGTCCCGCTGGCCGTCTGCCGGGCGGTGGGGCCCATCGCCACCACCAGCGCCAACCGCCACGGCGAGCCCCCCTTCACCACCGCCCAGGACCTTGCCGCCCACATGGGTGGTGAGGTGGCCATCGTGCTCGACGCCGGCCGCTGTGCCGGCCTGCCCTCGACCGTCGTTGACTGCACCGGCGACACGCCGCGGGTACTGCGAGAGGGCAGGGTGCCCGGTCCTGAAGTGGTCGTTGTCGCCTCGGGCGACGCCTGAGCCTCAGGTTGGGTCGCCGCGGGCGGCGCCGTTGCGCCCGACGGTCGGTCCCCGCCCTTCACTCCTGGCCCATGGCGGCGCCGCCGCCCAGGCGGCCCCCGGCCCGTGCCCGCCAGGCGGGACCCGGGTAGGCTCGCTGGGGTGACGCACGAGCGGGACCTCCTCTCGACCCTCGAGGAGGCGGCGGTGCGGGCGGGAAGGGCCGACGTCGGCCCCGGGCCCCTCAGCTCACCAGCGGGGGCGGAGGGCCGCCTCGGGCGCGGCTAGCGGCTCGGACCGAGGGCAGAGGCGTGACCGGGTACATCCACTTCCGCGAGTACATCATCGTCTTCGCCGTGGCCGCCGGGGTCACTTTCGGCGCCACCTTCCTGGTGAGGACGTTCGCCCGGCGACATGCACTGGTCGTGATGCCGGACGAGCAACGTGTCCACGAGCGGCCCACGGCGACGGTCGGTGGCACGGCCATGTACGTGGGGATGCTGGTGGCCATTGCCGTCGCCTCGCAGATGCCGGCCTTCTCATCGGTGTTCCAGGGCAATTCGGCACCCATGGGGGTCGTGCTGGCGGCGACGGTGATGTTCGCCGTGGGCTTCATGGACGACCTGAGGGAGATGTCGCCGCCGGCCAAGCTCGCGGGTCAGGTGCTGGCCGCCATGGTCCTGTACTTCTTCGGCGTCAGCATGCTCTTCTTCCACGTCCCGCTGGCGTCGACGACCCTGGTGCTCAGCCCCGACTGGGCAGTTCTGGCGACCGTCCTTTGGGTGGCCATCATGGCCAATTCGGTCAACTTCATCGACGGCCTGGACGGCCTGGCCGCAGGGATCGTCGCCATCGCGGCTGCCGCCTTCTTCGTGTACTCCCACCAGCTCGGAGCCGTAGGCAATATCACGACCTCCAATGCCGGCCCGCTCATCGCCGTCGTCACCCTCGGTGTCTGTGTCGGCTTCCTGCCGCACAATTTCCATCCGGCCCGGATCTTCATGGGGGATACGGGCGCGCTGTTGCTCGGGTTGTTGCTGGCGGCCTCGACGCTGGCCGTCGTCGGCCAGGACCCGTACCAGTTCAGTGGCCGGACCTACTTCTTCTTCGCGCCCATCATCATCCCGTTCTTCATCCTGGGCATCCCCATACTCGACACCGCCTTCGCCATCGTGCGCCGTGCTGGCAAGCGCACCAGCCCGGCGGTACGGGACCTCAACCACATGCACCACCGTCTCATGCGCCTCGGCCACGGCCACCGTCCGACGGTGGTGATCCTTTGGGCATGGACGGCACTGCTCTCCGGCCTGGTCCTGTGGCCGGGCGTCACGAACTCGCACAACGAGATACCCCCGATCGCCGTCGGAGCCCTGGCGATCCTGCTCTACACCCTCTTCGCCCCGAGAGGCCGCGCCGGTGGCGGTGCCGAAGTGCCCGGCGGTACCCAACGCCAGGAGCGTCAGGCGCCGGTGCCCGGGCCGCGCCCACCAGGGCCCCTGCCCGGCGCCGGTGGCAACGGTGCGCTGCCGCGACCGACGCCGGCCGGCAGCACCCCGCCAAACGGTTCGCGCCCGGTGCCCTCGCCACCGGAGGGGCGCGAGGGAACCCACGGGCGGGCCGGGGTGGAGTTGCAGCGTTACGGGCGTGTTTCGTACCCTGGTCAGCGTGCTTTCCCGCCGTCCGGTGGCCCAGGCGCCGAAGCCGGCTTCGGCGCGCCCCGCAACCGGCCGTGACCCGGTCGCCGGCCGACGACCGCGGCGGCGCCAGACCGCCCTACCCGGGGCCGATGGCGTACGCAGGCCTCGGCATGGTCAACGCCTTCTTGCTCCTGGCCGGCGGTGCGCTCGGGTGGCTGGGCGACCGGTCTCTGGGCACCTTGCCGCTCCTGCTGCTGGTCGGCCTGCTGGCCGGTGCCGCTCTCGGAGTGCTCACGACCCGGGCCGAGCTGCGCCGCTATCGCCGTTGACCAGGCCCTTTGCCTGTTGCCCGGCTGCGCCCACCGGAGCTTGGGCGCCCACCGCCGCACGTGTAACATGGACTGGCCCTGGTTCCAGGTGCCCGGTGGGGCCCACCGCCCGTCCCATGTTCAGAACGATGTGGTCTTGATGCTCGCAGACTTCCCGGTCCTCTATGTCGACCTGATCGTGCGGCGTACGATCGCGTCCTGCATCGGCTTGGCCGTGGTCGCTCTCGCCGCCACGGTGCTCCTCGGCCAGCCCCTGGCCGGCATCGGAGTTGTCGTCGGCTTGGCGGGAGCGGTCGGCAACCACCGCTTGTTCCAGCTGTCCACCGCCCGTTACAGCGACACGGAGGGCCACCTGGACCGCAAGCCGTACGCCGGCAGCGTCGCCGCCCGCCTCGGGGGCCTGACTGTGGTGGCTTTCGCCCTTTTGTTCCTGGTACGGCCCATGGGTTTCGGCATGGTGGGCGGGCTCGTTGCTTTCCAGGTCATGCTGATGCTCAACGCGCTGGGCACACTGTGGAGGTACCGGAAGATGCAGCTCTCCGGCAGCGTGCCGGCCGCCGGTGGCACAGGTGCCGCCCGGCCTGGCAACGGTACCGGGCAGGCCGATGTCTAGCCTGCACCTGCCCGCACTCATCGGCGGCATAAACATCCCTGTCGGCGACCACATCAAGCTGGCCGGTCTCGACATGGACACCATCTACACCACCGCCCTGGCGGGCTTGGCAGTCATAGGGCTCGGCTTGTACCTGCGGGCCAAGGTGAGCTCCGAGAAGCCAAACAAGGTGCAGGTACTCTGGGAGCTCGTCGTCAACTGGGTCTCGGACCAGGTCGAGACCGGCCTCGGACCGCGCTACCGACACGTCGTCCCGCTGGCTGTGACCATCTTCGTCCTGGTCCTGTTGTGCAACTGGGTCGAGATCCTCCCCGGGCTCTGGCACAACACCGACTACCTGCCGTCCCCGAGCGCCGACGTCAACCTCACCTACGCGCTCGCCGTGCTGGTGTTCGTCCTCACCAATATCGCCAGCATCCGCGCACGCGGCGTGGGGGGCTATGTCAAGGCGTTCTTCGCACGCCCGCGCTGGTTGGCCCCGATCAGGATCCTCGAAGAGCTGATGAAGCCCATCACCCTCGCCCTACGGCTCTTCGGCAACATCTTCTCCGGCGGCATCATGATCGCCCTCCTGCTCGCCCTGGCGTCCCCTCTGTACTTCGCGCCGGCCAGCATCATCTTCAGCGTCGCCTGGAAGGTCTTCGACATGGCCATCGGCGTGATCCAGGCGTTCATCTTCGCCCTGCTGACGATCCTCTACTACCAGTTCGCGGTGGCCGAGGAAGCGCACTGACCTTTCAAAACCAACAGAAACCGAAGAGGAGAACAAACAAATGGCTGCAAGCATGACGAAGGCGGTGGAGCTCGCCGGCGCCTTCGTGGGCGGTGGTCTCGCCCTCGGTGGCGGCGCCGTGGGCGCGGCCGTCGGTGACGGTCTGGCTGGTAGCCAGACGATCGCCGGTATCGCCCGCCAACCCGAAGTCCAGGGCCGCCTCTATTCGACCATGTTCCTCATCGTGGGCCTGGTCGAAGCCATGTACTTCATCAACCTTGCCTTCACGGCTCTTTTCGTCTTCGTCCTGGCGACGGGCTAGCGGCGGGACAGGGATCCAAAAGTGGTAATCGGCGCGTCAAACTTCCTGGTGCCCAACGCCACCTTCGTCGTTGAGCTGGTCATCTTCCTACTGGTCCTCGGGTTCCTGGCCAAGTGGGTCCTTCCCTACCTCAACAAGGCGATCGAAGGCCGCCAGCAGGCGATCGAGCGCAGCATAGAAGAAGCCGACGAGGCGCGCCGGCGCGCCAACGAGCTCGAGCAGCAGCAGCGCCAGGCCCTCGAGCAGAGCCGGGAGGAAGCCCGGTTGCTGAAGGAGGAAGCGGCGC
>JAKACE010000056.1 GCA_021821705.1 Actinomycetes bacterium
GCTATCTGGAACGTCAACTCGGTGGCGGAGCACTTCTTGGAACTGGTACTCAAACACAGGGAGGCACTGGCAGCCTCGTACCGCCAGACCGTCCTGGACCGGGAGCGGTTTGCCCGCGATCTCGCGGCGCTTGCGGTGGTGGTGGGCGTCTTCCCGAGCGGCGCCGACTTCCTGCTCGTCAAGCTGGACATGACGGCGGCCGAAGCGGCGGTGTTGGCCGACGGGCTACTACAGACCCGGCGCCTGCACGTCAAGGACGCCTCCAGCCGCTTTGAGGACGGGTATGGCTATTTCCGCCTTGCCGTACGCCGGCCCGAGGACAACGACGAACTGTGCCGGGCCCTGGCGGCGCTGGCTGAGGGGGTTGTGGCGCCTCGAGGCACGGGCGCATCTACAGCCCGTCAAGGGCCCGGCGGGTACGGCGAGGTGGCGGGAGGCGCAAAGCTGGCGGTGGTGAGCCGTGGTTGAAACCTCCCGCAAGGCCAGTCCCCGCCAGGTGGCCCGGACGCTGGCGAAGAGCGCCTACGGGGCTGTCGAGGGGGTGCGCTTCGTGCGCGAGGTCGTCAAACCGAACGTGCGGCGCTGGTGGTGGGAGAGAGAGCTGGCAGCACTAAACGACACCCTGGCAGCCACACCGCTGGCCGGCAGGTACTGGGTCTGGTCCGGTCTGCTGCTGGGCTGGGCGCGCCACGGACGGCCCATAAAGCACGACCCCGACGCCGATTTCGCGGTGCGCCGGGAGCACCTGCCCGAGCTGGAGGCGGCGTTCTGCGAGTTGCTGCGGGCCGGTTACCTGCCGTACCGCCGCTGCTACGACAACAGCGGGCGCCTGACCGAAGTGTGCGTGCTTACCCCTGAAAGCCGGCCGGCTGAGTTCTTCGTCATGGACCCCCTCGAGGGAGGCGAGCTGGCCTTCTTCGTGTACGGGGAGACGGACCAAGGCTGGGTGCAGTGCGAGGGCCGCCTCCCCGATCAGCAACTAGTACCTTTCAAGTTCGTTAACCGGGCCTGGATGAAGCCGGAGGACCACGAGCGCGAACTGGCGCTCGTCTACGGCGACAACTGGCGTACCCCGGACCCGGGCTGGTCCTATATGAGCGATGACAAGTCAATCGTGGGCCGCCGGCCTTGGCGGCCCGAGAGCGTAGCCCGCTCGGGGTTCCTGGTCTGAGACCACCGGTCCTGGCAGAGCGGCCAGGACGGGCGAAGCCCGAGCTCGGGTTCACGGCCACCGCTGCTCCATGAGCCACGGCGTTGCCAGCTCTGCCGGCCCACGGCCCGGGGGTGCTCTGGCCACCGGGCCCTACGTCGGGGGGCGTCCTCGCAGACAGGTTGCGGCGACATGGGCCCGAAAACGGCGAAGTCTGCGCCTGATGAGGTCACCCTCAGCAGCGGTGAGTGACGTCCCAGTGGCGGGGGCGTCCCATGACCGTGAGCACGGCCCTAGGATCGCTGACGACCCATTTTTCGGAGGCGTTGTCCCCAGGACTGTGCCGCACGACCCAGGCCGGAAGACAGATGACCAGCAAGCCTGTGCGCTCCAACCTCCCCCGCCTGACCGGGCTGCGGGCGTTCGCGGCCCTGGCTGTCTTCGGCTTCCATGTCTCGAGCCGGTGGGGGATATTCCACCTCCCCCTTGCGTACTTGGGTTACACCGGCGTAGCCATGTTCTTCGTCCTCTCCGGTTTCGTGTTGGCCTGGTCGACCAGGCCGGGCACCCGCGCCCGCACCTTCTACAGGCGCCGCTTCGCTCGCATCTACCCGGCGCACCTGACGGTGCTCCTGGCCGCCGCCGTCGTGCCTGTGGTCCAGGTGGCCCGGTCGCTGCCCGTGGCCCTGCCCAACCTGTTCTTGGTGCAGTCCTGGTCCACCAGCAGCGAGTACGTGTACGGGATGAACGGCGACTCGTGGTCGCTCAGCTGCGAGATGGCTTTCTATGCTGCTTTCCCGCTCGCCTTCTACTTCTTCGGGCGGCTCTCCAACCGCTCACGGTGGGCGCTCGCCGGCGCCTGGTGGGCAGCCGCCACCGTGATAGTCGTGTTCAACAGGGCACAGGGCTGGGCGTACTACTACCCGCCGCTGCAGTTCGGCGAGTTCGTGTTGGGCATGGCGGCCGCTTTCCATCTGCGCGAGGGTCGACCCGTCCGGGTGCCCCTACCCCTGGCCCTGGCTGTCCTGGGGGCAGGCATCCTGGTGAGCCGCAAGCTCCCATACCCGGTACCAGCGGTCGCCTTGGCACTGGCCTTCGTGCTTGTCATAGCCGCAGCGGCCCGGCGTGACATCGAGGCACCGGGCGGCTGGCTCGGGCACCGCTGGGTCGTCTACGCCGGCGAGGTTTCTTATTCCTTCTACTTGGTGCACGAGCTGACCATCATCAACGTGCACCACCTGATGCCGGGGGTGCCGGGTTGGGCCCAGGCAGGGACAGCGCTGGCCGTGGCCTGCATGCTGGCCGTGGTCCTGCACCATCTGGTGGAACGGCCTTGCCGGCGCTGGCTCACGGGGTCGCGCCGGAGCGCTGACGCCGTCGTCGTGGCCCCGGACGAGCAACCGGGGCCGGTGCCGGCAACGTCCCCGTGAAGTGGCCATCGTGGCCATGCTCGTGGGCCTGTTGGGCGGGTTGGGGGTGGTGCCGGCTCTGGGCTCGCTTGCGGCGGAGCCATGGAGCCCATACCACGGGCGTCCGGCGCAACGCCGGCCGGGTGAACCTCTTGTCCGTCACGTGGCCCAGGCCGTTACCAAGCTCCGGCCGGCCCGGCCTGCCCAGCTAGGGGACTAGGGCTCAGGGCCACCGGGCCGACAGCTCGGCGGTGAGGGCGACCCAGGCCACCGGGTCGTGCCCGGGGACGACCCGGTAGCCCTTGTCTGCAGCCAGGGCTTTGAGCCGGCGGATGCTCCCGACCGTGTCCTCGGGGCTGCAACCGATGAAACCGCCCACCGGCACCTCGTTTTCGATGTTGTCTGTGAGGTCGGCCGCGTCGCAGGCAAAGACGAAACCACCGCCGCCGGCCTCTTCGGCGATGTCGACCACGAAGCTCTGGTGGCCCGGCGTGTGCCCGGCGGAGCTGACCGCGCTCACCCCCGGGGCGATGGTGGTGTCGCCGCCGGCCAGGTGCCAGTCGATGGCCGGGTCGTCGTAGTCGATCCTGAACATGCCATTGGCCTCCGGGCCGGGCTGGGCCGATAGCCCGTACTCGAGCTCCGCCCGCTGCAGGTACACCGGGGCCCCGGTTGCCGCGAAGTGGCGGATGCCCCCGGCATGGTCCCAGTGTAGGTGCGATATCCCGACCGCCACGATGTCGGACAGGCCAAGACCGGCTCGGGCCAGCTCCTCCAGCAGGGGGTCGCCCGTCCCGGGGAGGGTCGAGCGGATGTCGGGGTCGCGGCCATGGAAACGCCTGTACAGGGGGGCGTCGGCGAACAGGGCCGGGTTGGGCCCGGTGTCGAGCAGCACCCAGCCCTGCTTTGTTTCGACCAGTACCGCCGGTACCGGCTCGCGCAGGCGCCGTCCGGTGGTGTCCCCGTGCAGGGAGACGGTGATGGGCAGCTCGACCCAGCCCAAGGTGAGCGGGACCACGCGCAAGGCTCCCGGGCCGTCCATGGTGCCGAACCTACCGTGGCGCCGGTACCACGGTGGCCGGGCATTCCGGGGCCTCTCCGGGGCGGTGCCCGCCTAGCTCGGTGCAGGGGGCGGTCGCCAAAGCCCGGCAATGTAACATCGTCCCTGCCGCGGCGAGCACAGGGGGTACGGGGTGGGCGACGTCAGCTCGGCATCGACGCAAGACCTCCAGACCTTCGTCTCCACGGCGGGAGCAGCCACAGAGGAGCTGGCCCAGCGTGTCGCCTCGGCGAGTGCCACGGTCAACGCTTTCTACGACGCACCCTGTGACCCGCAGTTCAGGCCGGCGGACGGTCTGGCCGCCTTCACGCAGGCGGGCACACTGGTCGCCGACAACCAGGCCGACGAGCGCTGGTTGGCCGCCGTACGCCAGGCCTTCGTGCTCGCCGACTCGGGCACCGTGCCCGACGGCGCCATCGCCGGGGCGCTGGCGGCGGCCGGCATCAACCCCGGCGCGCCCGGCCACCTGAGCGTTGACGAGCCCGTCTACCGCGGTGCCGTCATGTACTCGGGTTGGTCGGACGACCCTGTCGCCACCGGCTCTGGCAATTTGTACCAGGCCGAGGACGACCTGCTCATGCCCCCGGCGCTGGCCGTCCTGTCTTGGCGGCGCTGCTACAGTTCCCGCGGCGCCCGGCCCGGGGCCAACGGCAGGGGCTGGCACACCTGGGCCGATACCCGCTTGGAGCTGGCGCGGGAATCGGTCGTGTACCACGGCCCCGACGGTCAGGTGGCGCCCTTCGCCCGCGACGGTGAGCGCCTGGTTGCCCACCCTGCCATGGAGGCCGAGCTGGTCGCCACGCCCGCCGGCTACGAGCTGGAGTGGCGGTGGGCCTCGCGCTTCGCCGGGCAGGCCTGGAGCTTCGGGCCCGACGGGAGCATCGAGCAGGTCCAGGTGCCCGGTGCCGGCACGGTCACCTTCGAGCACCGCGACGGCCGCCTGTCCGGGCTGGCCCACTCGGGTGGGAGGCGTCTGGAGCTGTCCTGGGCGGGCGGGCAGATCTGCGGGCTGGCGTCGAGCGACGGGCGTCATGTTGCCTACCGCTATGAGGGCCCGGACCTGGTGGCGGTGCAGCGGCCCTCCGGCCAGCTGCGTTACCTCATCGGGGCCGACGGCCTGGTGGCGGAGGTGCGCGACGCCGACGGGGTACGCCTGGTGCGCAACGAGTACGACTCCGCCGGCCGGGTGCTGGTCCAGGAGTCGGCCCGGGGCCGGGTCAGCCGCTACCGTTACGCCTCTCCCTATACGCTGCTGGTGGGCGACGACGGGGGCGGCCCGACCACCCTCTATCGCCACGACGGGGCCGGCCGGTTGGTGGAGATGGTGCTGGGGGCCGATACCTCTCGGGCGCTGAGGCGCTTCGACGAGGGTGGCAACCCCGTCGAGGTGGCGGGCTTCGACGGGCGGCTCACCCGGCGTACCTTCGACGCCAGAGGCAACTGCCTGAGCGAGGAGGTGCCCGGCCAGGGCCGGCGCACCTGGTCCTACGACGGCGACGGACGCGTCGTGGCCCACGTCGACGCGGCCGGAGCCGAGACCGTCTTCACCTACGAGCAGGGCTGCGTCAACCCTGTCCGCGTCGAGGGGCCAGGCGGCTTGCGCTACGACTTCGAGCTGGCCGACGGGTTGGCAGTGGCGGTGACCGACGCCGACGGGGTGCGCCAGAGCCTCGAGCGAGACGACGACCTGCAGGTGGTCGCCGCAACCGACGGCGAGGGGGGCACCACCCGCGCCGGTTACCACTGCTCGGGCCAGCTCGAGTGGGCCCAGTTGCCCACCGGCGAGATCATGCACTGGGAGTACGACCACCACGACCGGGCGGTGGCGTTCACGGACTTCAACGGGGTCACGGCCCGGCGTTCGTACTCGCGCGCCGGCCGCCTGGTGGAGGAGGCCGGCCCCGGCGACCGGCTGGTCTCCTACGAGTGGGGTGCCGACGGTTCTCCTTCACGGGTGGCGGGGCCGGGGGACGCCTCGGTCGACCTGGGCTGGGACGTCAACGGCTGGCAGGTGCGCGAGCGCCACGAGGACGGGGCTGTCTGGGAGGTGCGCCGTGACGGCCTCGGCCGGGCGGTGGCGGGCGTCGCTCCCGACGGCGGCAAGTGGTCGGCGCGCTGGGGCGCGGAGCCCTTCCCCCTCGGTTTGCGTGGCCCGCTCGGCCACGAGTGGCGTTTCGGCGCCCACGTGGACAGCTCGGGGGAGGTCCTCAGCGTCAGCAGCCCGGCGGGGCGCACCTTCGAGCTGCGCTGGGACGTGGCGGGCCGCCTGTGCGCTGGTAGGAGCCCGGAGGGCCCGAGCTCGTTCGAACTGCGCCGCAACGCCGCCGGCCTGCCGGTGGAGTGGACCGTCGACGGCGACACCGTCGCCTCTGCCGGCTATACCCCGGCCGGCCGCCTGGCCTGGCTGGACATGGCCGACGGTAGTCACTGGGCCCTGCGCTACGACCGCGCCGGGCGCCCCGTCGAGCTGGACGGCCCGGCCGGGCGGCGCCTGGTGACATACGACAGCTCGGGGCGCCCGGTGCGGGTCGACGGCGACGGTGGCGACTGGGCGGAGCTGGTCTGGCAGGGCCAGCGACTGGTGGGCCGCCTCGGCCCGGTGGGCGAGTGGTGGCGCCGCTTCGACGACGCCGGCGAAGTCGTCTCGGTCACCGAGCCCGCAGGTGCCATCTGGTGGGTGGAGCGCGACACTGCCGGGGCGGTGACCTCCATACACGGACCAGCCGGGCTGAGCCGGTCCCTGGTGCGCGCCCCGGGAGGGCGGCTGGCTGCTGTCAACGAGGCAGGGGAGGGCACCTGGCGCTACATGTGGGACGCCGCCGGCCGGCTGGAGTCCATGACCGGGCCGACCGGGCGCACCACCTCCTACCGCTACGACCTCGAGGGCCGGGCCATCGGCCTCGACCTGCCCGACGGGACGGCCACCAGCTACCTGTGGGACGCCGACGGGTCGCTGCTCGGCCTGGAGGCGGCTGCCGGCGAGGGGGGTGAGGTCGCCCGCCTCTTCATCGGTTACGACTGGGAGGCCCGGGCGGTCTGCACATCCGACGGGCAGGGCGAGTACGTCCGTACGGTGCTGGACGGCCGGGGCCGGCCGGTACGGGTCGAGACCGAGCGGGGCGAGGACCGCCTGCACTGGAGCTCGGGGCACCAGGTCTCGCTGCGCCGTACCGACGGCACCGTGACCAGGGCCGACCTGCACTGGGCCGGTATGGTCAGCCGCCTGGAGCACCCATGTACAGGTCAAGTCGAGGTCGAGAGAGACGGGGCCGGGCGGCTGCTGGGGCTGAGGGCGGACGGCCTTCGCCGCAGCTGGCGACGCGACGCCAACGGCGACGCCGTCTGGTACAGGGAGGAGATCGGACCGCTCGTTCGCGAGAGCTCGCTCACCCGCTCCGCCGGCGGGCGGGTCACAGCCGTGTCGGGAGACGGGGGCGAGGAGACATACGACTACGACGAGGCCGGCCGTCTGGCCGCCTGCCACGGACCGGCGGGCAGCTCGGCCTGGAGCTACGACCTCGCCGGCCGTCTCGAGTCCGAGCGGGGCCCGGACGGGACGTGGCGCTACCACTACGACGCCGACGGCCAGCTGGTGACCGTGGACGGTCCGGACGGCACCACCCGACTGACCTACGACGAGCGGGGCCGGCGGGTGACCGAGCGGGGTCCGGCCGGCCGGGTGGTCTACCGCTGGGACCTGCTCGACCGCCTCGTGGCTGTGCGCCGCTCCGGGCCAGGCGGCGAGGACGAGCTGGAGCTGGAGCTGGCCTACGACACGCTCAACCGGCTGTGCCGGGCCGGGGACATCGAGATCGACTGGGACGGCGCCGGGCCGACCTCGCTGTACCCGCGCCGCATCGGCGGTACCGAGCTGGTGGAGCTGCCGGGGCTGCCGCTGGCCCAGGTGCGCGACGGCCGCGTGGAGTGGCTCTCGGCCGACTGGCGCGGCAGCGTCGGACAGCGCTCGGTGTGGGGTGGCGCTCCGGTCGGTGGCGCTCAGGTGGATGGCGCTCCGGTGGGCGTCGCCCCCGTCGGCGGGGGTGGTGCCGGGACGAGCGGTGCGGTGGCCGGGCGCGGCCCCGGGCACCCCGAGATCGGTTTCCTCGGCGAGCTCGAGGTCGGCGGCCTGGTGTGGCTGCGCAACCGATGGTACGACCCGGCGACGCGTTGCTTCCTCAGCCGGGACCCCTTCGCAGGCGGGCTGGCACCGGTAGGTGCCAGCGCCGGCGCCTACGTTTACGCGTGGAACGACCCCCTGGGCTGTGCCGACCCCCTCGGGTTGCACCCGGTGACGGCGGCCGAGGCTTCGGCCCAGATGAAGGGCTGGCAACAGGGCCACTGGAAGGAGGTGCTGGTCGCAACGGCGGCAGTGGCCGGTGTGGTCGCACTGTCGGTGCTGGCGCCCGGCTCGACTGCGCTGATCGTTCCGGCCCTGGTCGGAGGGACCATGGGCGCCGGCGGTACCGTTGTTTCGGACCTGCTCCGCCATCAGCCGATCGACTGGGGCCAGGTGGTGGCGGACGGGGCCATGGGAGCGCTGATAGGGGCGGCGGCTGGCCCACTTGGGGACCTGGCGAAGGTGGCGGGCGCCAATGCGTTGCTCGACGCCGGGTTCGGTGCCGCCACGGGCGCCGCCGCCACGGCCATCGACGGCTGGATGACGGACCAGCGCTTCAGCTGGAAGAACGAGGCCCTGGGGACGGCGTTCGGCGGTGCCGGCGGCCTGTTGGCGTCCCGGCTCGCGCTGGGACGGCTCTGGCGCGCACCCGAGGTCGACGTGCCCGAGGTAAAGAGCCTGCAGGAGGCGTCGGGGCTGTCCGACGCCCAGTGGCGCCGCTGGCAGGCCGGGGAGCAGGACTCGCGC
>JAKACE010000057.1 GCA_021821705.1 Actinomycetes bacterium
TATTGCTGCGCAACCACGACGAGCTGACGCTCGAGATGGTCACGGACGAAGAGCGCGACTACATGTGGTCCGAGTACGCCAAGGACCCCCGGATGAAGCGCAACATCGGCATCGGCCGGCGTCTGGGGCCGCTGGTGGACAACGACCGCCGGGTGGCCGAGCTGCTGCACTCGCTGCTGTTCAGCCTGCCCGGCTCGCCGGTGCTGTACTACGGCGACGAAATAGGGATGGGTGACAACATCTACCTCGGCGACCGCGACGGTGTACGCACACCCATGCAGTGGTCGCCCGACCGCAACGGGGGCTTTTCGCGGGCGGACTTCGCCCAGCTCTACCTCCCACCGCTGATGGACCCGGTGTACGGCTTCGAGTCGGTCAACGTCGAGGCCCAGATGCGCAACCCCAGCTCGCTGCTGCACTGGATGCGCCGGATGCTCGAGGTCCGCTGCCAGCACCCCGTCTTCGGGACCGGTGCCATGGACGTGGTCTCCACCGACAACCCCTCCGTCCTGGCCTACGTGCGCTCCTCCTTGCCCGGCCAGGATGGGCCGGGGGAGACAGGGGCGGAGGATGAGGACGGCGTGGAGACGGCTCCTGACCACGTCCTCTGCGTGAGCAACCTGTCCCGCTTCGCCCAGCCGGCCCAGTTACCGCTCCAGCGTTGGGAGGGTATGACACCCATTGAGCTGGTGGGCAGGGTCCCCTTCCCGCCCATCGGCGAGCTGCCGTATTTCATAACCCTGCCGCCGTACGGCTTCTACTGGTTCGGCTTGGTGGGCCGGAGCCCGACCGCGACTGGAGGTTGACATGGGGGAACAATGGCTGGTCCCCGAGGAACTGCCCCGTGCGCTGGTTGAGGTCCTCGGACCGTACCTGGCGCGCCAGCGCTGGTACGCAGGGCAGGGCCAGCCCGCGCAGGTCGCGGTGGCGGGATCGGCACGAGTCGCGTCCGGTGTGCCGGCGCAGGCCCGGCTCCTGTGGGCGGTGGTCGAGGCGGACGGCTCGCGCTATCAGGTGCTGGTGGCCGAACGGCCCTCGGCCGAGGCCGGCGAGCGGCTGCACGGGCACGAGGAGGCACTGATAGGGTCGGCCGGGCTGCTCACCTGGTACGACGCCGTCGTCGACTCGGAGATGGCGGTCGCCTTCCTGCGTGCGGCCAGTGGGGGAGAGCAGGACGCCCGCAGGGCGCGCCCGCTCACCGTCGAGCAGTCCAATACCTCCGTAGTGTTCGACGACCGCCTGATACTCAAGCTGTTCCGCCGCTTGTCCACCGGGGCCAATCCGGATGTTGAGGTGACAACGGCCCTGGCCAGGACTGGTTTCGCCCATGTGGCCACACCCCTGGTGCGCTGGCAGCGCGACGGCACCGACCTGGCGTTCGGCCAGCAGTTCCTGGCCGGTGGCACCGACGGCTGGGCACTGGCGCTGACATCGCTGCGGGACCTGTACGGTTCCTGCTCCTCGGGGGGCCCGTGCGCGCCGGCAGCCTCCGGGGGTGATTTCGCTGCCGAAGCCGCCCGCCTGGGACAGATGACAGCGGACATGCACATCGCCATGGCCGAGGCCTACGGCACCTCGGACAGCCTGGCTGGGGAATGGGAGGAGTTCGTCGCGGCGCTGCGGCGCCAGGCCGGGGCCTTGGTGCCCGACCTGGCCGCCGAGGGCCACCCCCTCTTTGAACGCCTCCAGGATGTCGTAGCGGTGGGACCGTCCGTACGCGTCCACGGCGACTACCACCTGGGCCAGGTGATGCGCACCGACTCCGGCTGGTACGTCCTCGATTTCGAAGGAGAGCCGAACCGCCCCCTCGAACAGCGGCTGGTGCCCACGTCGGTGTTCAAAGACGTGTCCGGCATGCTGCGCTCCCTGCGGTACGCGCCCCAGTTCGCCCTGCGGGAGCGGGCCGAGGGCGAACTGGCGGTGCTCGAGCCTCCGGCGCGGGCGTGGCAGGAGCGCAACTGCCAGGCCTTCCTGCTCGGGTACTACGAGCGCGATGGGATCGACGACCTGCTGCCCTCGCCTCCTGAGGACCGCGAGGCCGTGCGCGTCGCCTTCGAGCTGGACAAGGCGATGTACGAGCTCGGTTACGAGCGGGCCTACCGACCGGACTGGGCCTCCATACCCGAGGCTGCCCTCGCTCGCCTACTGTCGGAACCGGTCGACGTGCTGACGGCCCCCCCTGGCCGTCTCGGAGGCGACCCGGGAGACGACGAGGCTGCCGATGTCGAAGAAGCGGACCACTGACGTCAACCCGGCCGGACCGGGAAGCCGTCCACCCTCGGAGGGGGCCGTGAGCCCCAGCCGGGCCAAAGGGGGTATGGACACAACCATGACCACAGCTGACGTTCGCCAACCCAGGCCGGGCAAGCGGGGCGGCGCGGAGCCGCCCAGCCGGGAGCCGGCCCTCGCGAGCACGCCCGGCGGCTCCTTGCTCGACGAGCACCAGGTGGAAGTCCTCGTGCAGGGCCGCCACCACGACCCCCATTCGCTGCTCGGGCGCCACGGGAGCGTTGTACGCACGCTGCGCCCCGAAGCGTTCGAGATGTACCTGTTGGTGACCGGGCCGGCCCCCGAACGGCAGGTGACGGAGCGTGTCCCGATGCGCCAGGTGCACCCAGGCGGCCTGTGGGAGGCCGAGCTGAGCCCGGCTGCACCCGGTTACCGGCTGGAGGCTGTCTACGGTGGCGCCGGGTCGCCCGGGTTCGTGTTCGACGACCCCTACCGGCATTGGCCTACGCTCGGCGACCTGGACCTGCACCTGTTCAACCAGGGCAGGCACCGCAGGCTGTGGGAGGTTATGGGCGCCCACCGGCGCACCCACGAAGGCGTCGAAGGCACTGCGTTCGCGGTCTGGGCCCCCAATGCCAAGGCGGTGCGCGTTGTCGGCGACTGGAACTTCTGGGACGGCCGGGTGCACCCGATGCGCTCCCTGGGTAGTTCGGGGGTCTGGGAGCTGTTCGTACCCGCCGCCGACGTCGGTGCCCGTTACAAGTACGAGATCGTCACAGCGGACGAGCGTCTCACGCTCAAGGCCGACCCCTTCGCCTTCGCCACCGAGGTCCCGCCCGGCACCGCTTCGGTCATAGCCTCCCCACCGGCCCACCACTGGGCCGACGGCACCTGGTTCGAGCGCGGCGCTGGTGACCCTCTGGCCCAGCCCATGTCTGTCTACGAGGTCCACCTCGGGTCGTGGCGCTGGACCGACGACGGCGCCGGGGGCCAGCGGCCGCTCACCTACCGCGAGCTGGCGCAGGAACTGCCCGCCTACATGGCGGAGATGGGCTTCACCCATCTCGAGCTGTTGCCGGTAGCGGAACACCCCTTCGGCGGGTCGTGGGGCTACCAGGTCAGCGCCTACTACGCTCCCAGCGCCCGCTTCGGCACCGCCGACGACTTGCGCGCCCTGGTGGACGCCTGCCACCGCCACGGCATCGGGGTGATCGTGGACTGGGTGCCCGCCCACTTCCCCCGTGACGAGTTCGCGTTGGCCAATTTCGACGGTACTGCTCTCTACGAGCATTCCGGGCCCATGGGCGCCCATCCCGACTGGGGCACCCTCGTGTTCAACCTGGGGCGCCATGAGGTCAGCAATTTTCTGATGGCCAACGCCCTTTTTTGGATCGAGCAGTTCCACGTCGACGCACTGCGCGTCGACGCCGTCGCCTCGATGCTGTACCTCGACTATTCCCGCCAGCCCGGGGAGTGGACGCCGAACAAGTACGGAGGCAACGAAAACCTCGACGCCGTGCAGTTCCTGAAAGAGCTCAACGAAACGGTGTTCGCCATGTACCCATCGGCCACCACCATCGCCGAGGAGTCGACGTCCTGGCCCGGCGTGTCGCGGCCCACCTACCTCGGGGGCCTGGGCTTCGGCTACAAGTGGAACATGGGGTGGATGCACGACACCCTGCAGTATTTCGAAGTCGACCCGCTCTTTCGCCGCTACCACCAAAACGACCTGACATTCGGCCTCATATACGCCTGGTACGAGAACTTCATCCTGCCGCTGTCGCACGACGAGGTCGTGCACGGTAAGCGCTCGCTGCTCGGCAAGATGCCAGGCGACCGGTGGAGCCAGCTGGCCAACCTGAGGGCTCTGTACGCGTGGATGTGGGCGCACCCAGGCAAGAAGCTGCTCTTCATGGGAGCCGAGCTGGGAGAGGAGCGGGAGTGGTCCCACGAGCGCCAGCTGGACTGGTGGGTGCTCGACCAGTGGGAGGACCACGCCAAGCTGCGCCGGATGGTGGCGGAGCTCAACCGGGTCTACCGTGCGGAGCCGGCGCTGTGGGAACAGGACTTCTCGCCCGAAGGCTTCCGCTGGGTCGATGCCAGCGACGCCGACCACAACGTCCTCTCCTTCTTGCGCCTGCGACGGCGCGACGGCGACAGGGCAGGTGGCGGTGACCCGTCGTGGCCGGCGAAGCCCGCGAGCGAGGTGGTGGCGTGCGTCGCCAACCTGTCTCCTGTGCCCCAGCTCGGCTACAGGGTCGGCCTCCCGAGCGGTGGGCGCTGGGTCGAGCTGCTGAACACCGACGCCCGGGAGTGGGGCGGCAGCGGGCTGGGCAACATGGGCGAGGTTTGGGGCGAGGACCGCGGCTGGCACGGGCAGCCCTTCTCGGCCGAGATCGTGCTTCCGCCCCTTGCTGTACTCTGGCTGACCCCTGGGCCGTAGCCTGATAGGTGTGAGCAGCACTGGTAGGCGCCGTTCGGCGCGCGGTGGGCACGGTGTAGCCCTCTCCCTGGCGGCCCTGGCCGTCCTGGTGGCGGCTGGTGTGGCCGGTCTGGTCCTGACCACGGGTGGCAGGGGCGCAGCGAGGTCGTCAGCGCCGGCGGCCGCCGGGTCGCCCACAACCGGCCCCAGCACCACGGTCGGGCCGACGACATCGACCACGAGCCGGGCGCAGGAGGTGGCCCAGCTCCTATCGACCGTGTCGGTCACGCCGGCCCGAGGCGCCAGCGGGGTGGGCGCAGGCGCTGTCGTCAAGGTGCGGGCTTCCGCCGGCCGGTTGGGCTCGGTCGACGTCCGCTCCAGCTCAGGCGCCAGCGTCAGCGGGTCGCTGGCGGCGTCCGGCGCGGTGTGGCTGTCCAGCTCGCACCTGGTGCCCGCCACCCACTACACGGTCTCCTACCAGGTCGAGGGGGCAGGCGGTGTCACCGCATCCGGTGTGTCCAGCTTCAGCACGGCTGCACCGGCCATGGCGGTCACGGCGAAGATCTGGCCCGCTCCAGGACTGATCGTCGGCGTCGGTGAGCCGATCATCTTCACCTTTTCCCGGCCAGTGCTCACCTACGCCGGCCAGACCTCCGTCGTCTCGCACCTCCACATCGCCATGAGCAAGCCGGTGCCGGGGGGTTGGCACTGGTTCAGCCCCGTCGAACTGCACTTCCGTCCCAGCCAGTACTGGCCGGTCGGCGAGCAGGTGGCCGTTAGCGCAGACCTGGCCGGTTGGCACATAGCTACGGGCGAGTGGGGTTCGGGAGCGGTCTCAACCCAGTTCGCCGTCGGGGCCAAGCACGTCTCGATCGTCAACCTCGACACCCACGAGATGAACGTCTACGACAACGGCCAGCTCGTGTACACCTGGCCGATAAGCGCCGGCGCCCCGAAGTGGCCCACCACGGCCGGTACCCACATCGTGCTCGACCGCGAAGCCGTTGTGCGCATGGACTCGGCGACGGTCGGGATCCCGGTCAACTCGCCGGGTGGCTACGACGAGCTCGTCTACTGGGACGTCCACATAGCCGACGCAGGCGAGTACGTCCACGCCGCGCCCTGGGACCTGTCCATCCAGGGCCAGCAGAACGTCTCCCACGGGTGCGTCAACATCAGCCCCGCCAGGGCCGAGACCTTCCTCCACTTCAGCCGGGTCGGCGACATCGTCCAGGTCGTCGGTCCCGGGCGTGCTCCGAGGGTCACCGACCACGGCCTCATGGACTGGTCTTTCGGGCCCTCGGTTGTGAAGTGGGTGCCGGCACAGGTGTCCCAGCTGAGAACGCCGGTCTCGACGACGAGCCCCACCACCCTGCCACCCCCCCCGGCGGGTGCCCCGTTCTACCCGACGACCATCCCGCCCGCACCGACTACGACCGCTACCACGCCGGCGACATCGACATCGACATCGACCAGCGCCGGCGCTCCCACGAGCACCTCCGCCGCGACGGTCCCGGCGACCTCGGCAGGTGCGCCCACGACGGCCGGCACCGCCGGTGCGCCCACCACGGCCACCACCGTTGCCACCACGTCCACCACCCCTCGTCCGGCCACGACCACCACCACCCGTGCGGGCACCACCACCCGTCCCGGCGCTGCGAAGGGTGCCGCCGCGCACCCGGCCTCTGCGACCGGTCCCACCACCGGGGCCGCAACCGGTACGGCAACCGCAACGGTGCCCGTCGTGACCCGCTCGACAGGGGTGCCCGGCACGTAGTGCCGGTACCGTGCCCGGATGCCCGCCTACCTGGACCACGCAGCCACGACGCCCATGTGCGAGCCGGCACGCCGGGCCGTGCTGGACTGGAGCGGGGAGCGTTTCGGCAACCCGTCGGGGCCGCACTCGGTTGCCGCCGCCGCCAGGGCGGCCCTCGACGACGCCCGGGACGTCGTGTCGACGGCGCTCGGGACGGCCCCCGGTGACGTCGTGTTCACTTCCGGCGGGACCGAGTCCGACAATCTGGCGGTGCTCGGCCGGGCGCTGGCAGTCCCCGGCGCGGTCGTGGTCAGCGCGGTCGAGCACCACGCCGTCCTGGGGGCTGCCAAGGCCGCGGCGCGGTGGGCAGGCTGCCCTGTGCGCACCGTCGGCACGGACTCCGACGGCCGTGTGGACCTGGCGCAGCTGGCGGACGCACTCGACGCCTCGGTGAGCATCGTGTCGGTCCAACTGGTCAACAACGAGGTCGGTACGGTGCAGCCCTTCGCCGAGGTCGCCCACCTGGTCCGTCGCCGTGCGCCGCAGGCCGTGCTGCACACCGACGCCGTACAGGCGGCCCCCTGGTACGACCTGGCCGAGATGGGGTACGGCGCGGATCTGGTGACGATCAGCGCACACAAGTTCGGCGGCCCTCAGGGTGCTGGTGCACTGGCTTTCCGACGGCCCGTCGAGCTGGCCCCGCTGACCTTCGGTGGGCCCCAGGAGCGCGAGCGCCGGGCGGGGACCCAGGACGTGGCCGGAGCTGTCGGCCTGGCCGCCGCCATGTCCTGGCTGCGTCGGGAAATGAGTGCCGAGCGCCGGCGCGTGACGCTCCTACGGGACCGCCTGGCTTCGGGCCTACTGGCGGCTGTCGAGGGTGCACGAGTCACTGCGGCGGCCGTGCCGAGGGCCCCGGGGCACTGCCACCTGACAGTCGAAGGGGTCGACAGCGAGGAGCTGCTCTTCTTGCTCGACTCCTACGGGGTCCGGGCCTCGGCCGGGTCTGCGTGTGCCAGCGGGGCGTTGGAGGCCAGCCACGTGCTCACTGCTATGGGCACCCCACCGGCGCTGGCTCGGGGCGCTCTCAGGTTGACCCTCGGCCACTCCAGCACGGAAGCGGACGTCGACCTGGCTCTCGAAGCCGTGCCACGGGCCGTGTCCCGGCTGCGCGAGGCGGGCCGGGCCGCCTCGCCTCGGGCCCAGGAGGTGCTGCGATGAGGGTCCTGGTGGCGATGTCCGGTGGGGTCGATTCGAGCGTCGCAGCGGCACTCCTGTTGGCCTCGGGCCACGAGGTGGTCGGCGCCACGATGAAGCTCTGGGGCGGCCCGTCGGACTCGGGATGTTGCTCCGTTGCGGACGTGGAGGACGCCCGGCGCGTCTGCCAGCAGCTCGGCATTGCCCACCACGTGTTCAATTTCACGGCCGAGTTCGAGGACAAGGTGGTGGCGCCCTACGTGGAGGCCCATGCCCAGGCCATGACCCCGAACCCGTGCATATCCTGCAATACCCACCTCAAGTTCGACCGCTTCTGGGTACGGGCCAGGCACCTGGGCTTCGACGCCATAGCCACCGGCCACCACGCCCGCGTGACCCGCACCAGCGAGCCCGGGCCGCGCCCGGACAGGGCCGTCTGGCGCCTGCGCCGCGGGCAGGACCCGGCCAAGGACCAGTCCTATGTCCTGTACATGCTCGGGCAGTCGCAGCTGGCCGAGCTGCTCCTGCCTGTCGGAGAGATGACCAAGGACGAGGTGAGGGCCAGGGCAGGAGCCCTGGGCTTGCGTACCGCGGCCAAGCCGGACAGCCAGGATGTGTGCTTCATATCGCGCACAGGCGGGCGCCAGAGCTTCCTCGGCGCCAGGATCGCTGTCGGCGGCGGGAGGTTGTTGTCCGAGGACGGTGCCGACCTGGGCGAGGCGCCGGACCTCGAACTGCTGACCATCGGCCAGCGCCGGGGCCTGGGGCCGGCGGCGTACCGCGCCGAGCACCAGGGCAGGCCGGAGCGCCGCTACGTGGTCGATGTCGACCTCCGGGCCAGGACGGCGACGCTGGGCACCTTGGAGCAGCTG
>JAKACE010000058.1 GCA_021821705.1 Actinomycetes bacterium
GCGGGTTCGACGGCCTCGTGCTGAGGATTGCTCTCGAGGGGGCCCGTGTCCATGCGGACGGGGAAGAGGCCGTCGTCCGGGTGGCGGCGGGCGAGGACTGGTCGGGGTTGGTGGAGCTCTGCCTGGCAGAGGGCCTGGCCGGAATGGAGTGCCTGGCCGGCATACCAGGCCTGGCCGGGGCCACCCCCGTGCAGAACGTCGGGGCCTACGGCCAAGAGGTGGGTGAGCTGATCGAGGCGGTAGGGGCCTGGGACCGCCGGGAACAGCGGCTCGTGGACCTGGCGGCGGCCGACTGTGGCTTCGCTTACCGCGACAGCATCTTCAAGAAGCAGGCGCGCTATGTCGTAACCGAGGTCGCCCTCCGTTTGCGGCGCTCGACGACAGCCATGCCCCTGCGCTACGCCGAGCTGGCCAAGCGCCTTGGCAGCGCTCTGGGGGCCCGGCCGACGACGACGGAGGTGGCGAGCGCCGTCCTCGACCTGCGGCGCTCCAAAGGTATGGTCCTAGACCCCACAGACCCGGATTCGCGCAGCGTCGGCTCCTTCTTCGTCAACCCGGTACTCGGCCCCGAGGAGATGGCGCACCTGGACGCCGTGCTCCCCGGCGCTCCCCGCTTCGGTACTCCGGCTGGTTCCAAGGTCCCGGCCGCATGGCTGGTCGAGGCGGCCGGCTTCCACAAGGGTTACCGCCACGGGCGCGCCGCCATCTCCTCCAAGCATGCCCTGGCCATCACCGCCCGGGAGGGGGCGACCGCCCAGGACGTGCTGGGATTGGCCCGGGCCGTGCGCGACGGGGTCATGCGGCGCGCCGGCGTCCGGCTTCGCCCCGAGCCAGTGATCGTCAACGCCAGTTTGTGAAAGCCGAACAGGTACCGCATCTGCACCTGAGATATGTGACGTAAGGCATAACTATGGTGCCGATGCCGACGATGGTGTATCGTGGGACTGTCCTTGAGGCTCTCCCTGCCGATACAGGACTCAGCTCGGGGCGGGTCCCCCCCCTTCCAGCCCCTTGAGCGAGCACTAGGAAGGACCGGCGCCCCCCCGCCGGTCCTTCTTTCTTAACCGGTTCAGCCTGGTCCCTGGTCCCTGGTCCCTGGTCCCTGGTCCCTGGTCCCTGGTCCCTGGTCCCTGGTCCCTGGTCCCTGTCCCGCCTGCCGGGCCGGCCATGTCCGAGCGAAGCTTTCGCTCCGACGCGGCGGTGGCCCCCCGGAGCGACGGCTGTACGAAGCTGTGGGTGGCGGCAGGCCGCGCTCAGCGGGGTTCGAGGAGCATGCCCAAGGAGCGCAGTTGGTCCGCCGGGCGATGGTAACCGCGCTCGAGATGGCGTACTCCGTGTATCACGGTCGGCCCCGAGGCGGCGGCTGCGGCGATGACGCTCGAGAACCCTGCTCGCACGTCGGGTACGTCCACCTCGGTGCCCTGCAGTTTCGAAGGGCCCCGCACGACCGCCGAGTGCAGGTAGCTGGTGTCGTGGAAGCGGCACGCGGGGCCTCCGAGGCAGGTGGCGAAGAGCCCGATCTCGCCTCCCATGGCCTTGAGCGCCGGTACGTAGACGAACCGGTCCTCGTAGACCGTCTCGTGCAGCACCGACATCCCTTCGGCCTGGGTGAAAAGCACCATCAGCGGGGTCTGCCAATCGGTCATGAACCCGGGGTGGACGTCTGTCGACACGGCGGCTGCGTGCAGACCGTCGGGAGCGAAGGCAGCGATGCCGTGCTCGTCGATGTTGACCTGGGCGCCCATCCGGAGCAGGGTGGTGATGGCGGTGACGAGGCGGTCCTGACCGCAGCCGATGACACGGACCGCACCCCGGGTGATGAGCCCCGCCACCAGGTAGGAGAACGCCTCGTTGCGGTCACCCTGCAGGCGGGTGTTTGCGCCTCGCAGCGACGGCACGCCCTCGATCACCATCCGCCTGTCCGGCGACAGCTCGATGCGGGCGCCCATGCGCTGCAGGAAGAGGGCCAGCTCGAGCACCTCGGGCTCGGTTGCCGCATTGCGTATAACGGTCTTGCCCTCCGCCAGTGAGGCGGACAGCAGTGCCGATTCCGTGGCGCCGACACTTGGGTAGGGCAGCTCGATGATGGCCCCCCTCAAACGCTTGCACTTGGCACGGATGCCCTCGGCTGTGACCTGCACCTCCGCCCCGAAGGCGCGCAGCGACTGCACGTGGTAGTTCACCGGTCGGCCGCCTATGCGGTCCCCGCCGACCATGGGCACGAAAGCCTCGCCTGTCAGGTGGAGCAGTGGCCCGAGCAGGAGCACCGGTATGCGGTTGAGGCCGCTGAATGACAGGGGTACCTCCGGCTTGACCTCCTCGGGTGGCGTGATCTCGAGCATGCCGTCGTTGAGCTCCACCCCGGCGCCGACGGCCTGCAGTATCTCCGTCGTGATCTGGACGTCACCCACCTCGGGCACGTTGGCGATGGTGCTCGGGCCCTCCCCGAGAATGGCCGCGACCATGTGTTTGGTGACTGCGTTCTTGGAGCCACGGACCTGCACGTCGCCCACCAGGGGGCCGTTGGGCTGTATGAACCATTCGTCTGACACAGGTCGATCTTCGCAGATGGTCACCGCGATGGCCGAGCCCGTCGGGTGGGGACGCTTCCCCATGGGCCGGCGCGCCGGCGGGTTGGGGTGACGCCAGTGGCGCCGGACTGGTCAACTGGAGCCGGGAAGGCACGCGTCGTCCCGGTCATGGTGGCGCGCAGACCAGGTACTACAAGGAGGCTCGGATGAGGACCAGCGAGATCTTGCGTGACGGGTTCGGGAGGGTCGGCGAAGCCGTGGCCGAGGTACTGGAAGGTGCCGGGGAGGCTGAGCTCTCCTTCCGGCCCGACAGCTCGGCCAATACCATCGCATGGCTGGTCTGGCACCTGTCGCGGGTCCAGGACGACCACGTGGCCGAGGTCGCCGGGACGGAACAGATCTGGCTCGCCGGTGGTTGGAGGGAGCGCTTCGGCCTGCCTTTGCCGGCAGGCGACACTGGGTACGGGCACAGTTTCGACGAAGTGGCCCGGGTCGTGGCCGGTGCCGAGGAGCTGGCGGCGTACCACGCAGCCGTTGCCGCCAGGACGGACGAGTACCTGCAAGCTGTGGCCGACGAGGACCTCGACCGGGTTGTCGACCGGCGCTGGGACCCACCCGTCACCCTCGGGGTGAGGCTTGTGAGCGTGCTCGCCGACGACCTGCAACATGTGGGCCAGGCCGCGTACGTGATGGGCCTGGCGCGGCGGCGCCACTGAGCTTCATCTGATCTGCAGATAACGAGTTTGCGTCATAACTATGACGGTGATGCAAGGACGGACGGTAACGTGAAAACGTCCTCGAGGCTCCCCCTGCCAAAGAGGACACAGCTCGGGGTAGGTCCCCCCTTCCCACCCCTGGAGCTTGACATGGAAGGACCGGTGTCCCCCCGCCGGTCCTTCTGTTGTCTCACCGTCTGCAGCCCGGCACCGGGCACCTCTGTCGTCTGGCGGCCCCAGGTGTGGGCCCTTGCTGCCGGCCCAGGTGGAGCCTCGCAGGGTTACGACGCCGGGAGCCACCTGCGCAACTTGGGTGCCAGCTCGTCGGGGCTCTCGAGCACGGCCAAGCCGAGCACGTCCCCCGGTTGCTCCCAGGCGTTGGCCGCCCCGGGGCGCGCCCTGGCCAGGGCGAACGTCCCCGCTCGGGTGACCCCGTAGGCGAACCAGGTGCCCGATGACATGTGGAGCACGGCACCCGAGGGGAGAAGCCTCTGCGCCAGCTGCCGGTCCTCCATCGAAGGGCTTGGCGTCACGACGACGAGATCAACGCCGTGCTGGAGCGTCAGAGGTGCGGCCGCCAGGGCGTGCCAGAAGGGCCGGCACACCGAGCAGCCCGTTGTCAGGAATGCCAGTAGTGCCGGAGCTGCGGCTGTCCCTGGTACGGTCACTGCCAGTGACCGTAGTTCGCAGCAGCGCTGTCGCGCGAGAAAGGCTCTTGCCGTGAGAGTTGGGGTTCTGGGTGGCACCGGCCCGGCCGGTTCGGCCGTGGCCGTAAGGCTGGCATCGGTGGGAGTGGAAGCCGTAATAGGTTCCCGCTCGGCAGAAAAGGCGCAGGAGGTGGTGGGGGAGCTGCGCGAGCGTTGGGCGGGCCGCGCCCTCCCGTTGGTGGCAGGGGACAATCGTTCTGCCGCTGAAGCCGACCTGGTGGTGCTGGCCACTCCTTGGGAGGGGGCCCTCACCACCGCCGGAGAGCTCGCCGCCGAGCTGTCGGGCAAGGTCCTGGTCAGCATGGTCAACGCCATGGCGCGCTGGGGCAACCGTTTCGTGCCACTGCTGCCGCCCACGGGCTCGGTGGCGGTGGCGGTGGCCCGCGCCGTGCCGGAGAGCCGCGTGGTCGGGGCTTTCCACCATCTCCCGGCCGGGCCGCTCGGGGACCTCGACCACGAGCTGCGCGCCGACGTGATGGTCTTCTCCGACGACCGGGCGGCCGGGGACGAGGTTATAACCCTCATCGGCAAGGTGCCCGGCCTACGGGGTGTCGCGGTTGGCGGTCTGGTGTCGGGTATGGCCGTCGAGGCGCTCACGGCCGCTCTCGTCGAGGTGAACCGCCGCTACAAGACACACGCTTCTCTCCAGGTGACCGGGATCGAGTAGGTCGCTTCCTTGCTGCTGTACGACACGGCACGCCGGGAGGTGGTGCCCTTCGAGCCGGCGGCCGGCCCGGGGGGCACGGTGACCATCTACACCTGCGGCATTACCCCCTACGACGCCGCTCACCTGGGCCACGCCGCCACCTACCTCGCCTACGACGTCCTGCAGCGCCGCCTGCAGGACCTCGGTTACAAGACCATGCTCGTGCGCAACGTCACCGACGTGGACGACGACATACTGCGCAAGGCTCGCGAGCTCGGTGTCCACTACCTGGACCTGGCGGCGGAGGAGATGGCCCGGTTCTCAGCAGACATGGGCGCCCTGGGCCTACTGCCGGCGGCAAGCGAACCGCGGGCGACCTCGGCCATACCGGACATCCTCGGTTTCATCGGGATGGTCCTGGCCAACGGTCACGCCTACCAAGCTGCCGGTGCCGTCTATTTTGACGTCTCGTCGTGGCCGGGGTTCGGGAGCCTCAGCCACTACGACCGTGAGCGCATGCTCGAACTGGCCCGCGAGCGCGGTGGCAACCCCGATGACCCCAACAAGGCCGACCCTCTGGATTTCGTCTTGTGGCAGCCGTCGGCGCCAGGCGAGCCGGCATGGGACTCCCTGTGGGGGCGGGGGCGCCCCGGCTGGCACATCGAGTGCTCGGCACTCGTGGTGCGGGAGCTGGGTGTGACCATAGACCTGCACGGTGGGGGCTCCGACCTCATCTTCCCGCACCACGAGTGCGAGTCGGCCCAGTCGCAGGCCGCGACGGGGGAGCCCTTCGTCCGGCACTGGGTGCATACGGGGATGGTCTGTTACCAGGGCACCAAGATGTCCAAGTCGCTAGGCAACCTGGTGTTCGTCAGGGATCTGCTCGACGGCTGGGAGCCTGCGGCGGTGCGCCTGGCCATCCTGGGCAACCACTACCGTTCGGACTGGTCCTGGGAACCGTCGTTGTTGGCTGTCGCCTCCGATCGTCTCGAGCGGTGGCGGCGTGCCCCCGGTGGGGATGGGCCGGGGACGGCAGTCGAGGCTGTTCGTGAGGCGCTCGACGCCGACCTGGCCACGCCCCGTGCAATAGAGGCCATCGACGAAGCCGCCGCGGCCGGCTCAGGCCGGGATGACCTGCGCAGAGCTGCCGCGCTGCTCGGCGTGGAGCTCTGAGGCCGGCGCCGGACCGGCGACCGGGCCAGGGGCCGGCCCAGGCCATCGGGCCGTTAGCATGCCGCCTATGCCGCTTCAGGGAGAGTACGAGCCGAGCCCGGACCGGTGGGTGCGTGAGCAGGTGGAGGAGTACGAGAGGTCGGCGGGCACGAGGGCCAACACGCTGCAAGGGACACCGTGGCCTGTCGTCGTCGTCACCACCCGAGGGCACCGCACGGGCAAGATCCGCAAGTTCGCTCTCATGCGCGTCGAGCACGAAGGCGAGTACGCGCTAGTGGCCTCCAAGGGCGGGGCCCCCGAGCACCCCCTGTGGTACCACAACCTGGTAGCAGATCCGACAGCCGTCATGATCCAGGACGGGCCCGAGGCCCTCGACTTCGAGGTGAGAGAGGTCACGGGAGACGAGCGGGCCAGTTGGTGGGAGCGTGCGGTCGCGGCCTACCCGCCCTACGCCGAGTACCAGACCAGGACGGACCGGGAGATCCCGGTCCTCGTGGCGAGGCGCCGCTGAGCGAGCCGGCTGGTAGCGGGCTCCACGACGGCCCGGCGCAGCAAAGACCTGCACCTGCGGGGGAGGGGCCCATATCATTGGCGGGATGCCCGACCACGACACCGACCAGGCCAGAACGATAACGGTAACCCTCCCGGACGGCTCGAGCCGCCGGTTGGGGCAGGGTGCCACCGGTGCGGACCTGGCCGCCGACATCGGCCCTGGCCTGGCCAGGGCGGCCGTGGCCGTGCTGGTGGACGGGACCGGGCGCGACCTCGGCGTAGCGTTGCCCGACGGCGCAAAGGTGAGCGTGCTGACGGTCGGCTCGCCCGAGGGCCGGGCGGTGCTGCGCCACTCGACGGCGCATGTCCTGGCACAAGCCGTCACCCGGCTCTGGCCGGGGGCCCGCTACGCGATCGGGCCCGCTATCGAGGAAGGCTTCTACTACGACTTCGAGCTACCGGGCGGTGCCCACTTCACGGACGAGGACATAGAGCGCATCGAGGCTGTCATGCGCGAGATCATCGCCGAGGACCAGCCGTTCCTGCGCGAGGAGCATTCGCTGAGCGACGGCCTGGAGATCTTCTCGGACCAGCCCTACAAGCGGGAGATCATCGAGGGTGTCGGCGCCGCCGAGCACGAGGCCTCCGCTGAGGGGGCTGCGGCGGGGGGCGTCAGCACGTACCGCAACCCGGCCAGGGCTGGAGCAGTGGAGCTGCCCGGCTCGCCGGTGGGTGCCTCGACCCGGGCCCTGCCCGGATCTCCGGTGAGCCCGGCGACGGTGGCACCCGATTTCGTCGACCTGTGCCGGGGCCCGCACGTGCCCTCGACCGGCCGCCTCGGCCACTTCAAGCTGACAAAGCTCGCCGCTGCCTACTGGCGGGGGGACGAGCACAGGCAGCAGCTGCAGCGCGTGTACGGGACGGCGTGGGAGTCACGCGCTGCGCTGGACGAGCACCTGGCCAGGGTCGCCGAGGCCGAGAGGCGTGACCACCGAAGGTTGGGGGCTGAGCTGGACCTGTTCCACTTCCCACCCGAGATCGGCAGCGGGCTCGTCGTGTTCCATCCCAAGGGCGGCCTGGTGCGCCGGCTCATGGAGGACTACGCCAGGAGCGAGCACGAGCGTGCCGGTTACGAGTTCGTCTACACGCCTCACATCACCAAGTCGACGCTGTTCGAGACGTCGGGGCACCTCGCATGGTACGCGGACGGAATGTACCCGCCGATGGAGATGGAGGGCGCTTCGTACTATCCCAAGCCGATGAACTGCCCGATGCACATCCTGATCTACACGAGCCGGCAACGCTCGTACCGCGAGCTCCCGCTCCGGCTGTTCGAGTTCGGGACCGTGTACCGCTTCGAACGCTCCGGCGTGCTCAACGGCCTGCTGCGTGCTCGGGGGTTCACACAGGACGACAGCCACATCTTCTGCGCCAGCGAGCAACTCGAGGGCGAGCTCGCCAGCCTGCTCGCTTTCGTGCTCAAGTTGCTGCGTCGTTTCGGGCTCACCGAGTTCGAGGCGGAGCTGTCGACGCGCCCCGACAAGTACATCGGCACTCTCGAGGAGTGGGAGCGGGCGACGGAGGCCTTGCGCTCCGCCATGGAGTCAGCGGGTGTTCCCTACAGCGTGTCCGAGGGCGGGGGCGCGTTCTACGCCCCCAAGATCGACGTCCACGTGCGTGACGCCATCGGCCGCCGCTGGCAGGTCTCCACCATCCAGGTGGATCTGCAGATGCCTCAGCGCTTCGACATGGAGTACGTCGGGGCCGACAACGTCCGGCACCGCCCGTACATGGTCCACCGCGCCCTGTTCGGTTCGATCGAGCGCTTCTTCGGCATCCTCGTGGAGCACTATGCGGGTGCCTTCCCCCTGTGGCTGGCGCCGGTCCAGCTCCAGGTACTGCCGGTGCGCGACGACCACGCCCAGTATGCCGGGTCGGTGGCCGACCACCTGAGGCGAGCTGGCTTCAGGGTCGCCCTGGTACCGGCGGACGAGCCTCTCGGCGCCCGGGTCCGGCGGGGCAAGCTCGAGAAGGTCCCCTACGGACTGGTCGTCGGCGACGACGACGTGGCCGGCAGGCCGCTGGCCAGGATGCGGCAGAAGACGCAGCTC
>JAKACE010000059.1 GCA_021821705.1 Actinomycetes bacterium
CGTGCCTGCGACCGCCGCCGCCCTGGGCGCCAGCAACAGCGAGCCCCCCGGCGCCGACGAGCCCCCTGGCGCCGACTTACCCCCTGCCGGCGGCAGGTCGCCGAAAAACCGCTGGGGCGTGTGGCGCGCCGCCCCTGCCACGACGACGACGATGTCGGCCCCCCTCGCCTTCTTCTGCAGCCGCAGGTCGGTCCGGGCCCGCAGGTGGGCCGCCAACTCGCTCGGCGGCCGTACGGCACACACGGCCGAACCTGCTGGCAGGGCCCGGGCCGTCAGCTCGGGCGTCGGGTCGGCGGCCAGGTCGTCTGCCGCCTCCCAGGCGCCGTCCTCGGCGCAAGCCGCCGTCAGCGCCCGCGCCGCCAGCCACCACGCCGAGCCCGAACCAGGGAAGTGCTCCACAAGGCGCCGACAGGCCTGCACCAGGGCCCCGGGGTTTTGCCCGGCCAGGTCGGCGAGCACCGCAGCTACCTCCTGGGCGGGTAGCTCGTCGCCCGGCTCCCACCCCCTGGCCAGAAAACGCAGTTGCTCCAACGGGTGCACCCCGGGCCTCACGTGGTGTAGTCCGCGTTGATGTGGACGTACTCGCTCGTCAGGTCGCAACCCCAGACCGTGGCGGCGGCGGCGCCCGTGCCGAGCCGCACGTCAACCTCGACGGTGGCGGAGCGCATGACCTCCGCCAGACGCCCTAGGCCACCCTCGTCCAGACCCGAGGGGTACACCTCCAGGCCCCCGAAACCGACTCTGACCGCCTCGGGGTCGATGTCCGTCTCCTCCCAGCACTTGCCGATCGCCATGACGACCCTTCCCCAGTTTGGGTCCGCCCCATGCACGGCGCACTTCACCAACGGCGAGTTGACTATGGCCTTGGCCACCCGCTTGGCCTGGCGGTAGTCGCGTGCCTTCGACACGTTTACCTGCAACACCTTCGTGGCCCCCTCGGCGTCGGCTGCCAGCTGGACGGTCAGCGACCGGCAGACGGCCAGCAGCGCAGCCTCCAGACGGTCCGGGTCGATCGGACCGGCGGTACCGTTGGCCAGGACTACGACCGAGTCCGACGTTGAGGTGTCCGTGTCGACGGAGAGAGAGTTGAACGTCGTCTCCACCACCCTGCGGAACATGGGGGCGAGGACATCGGGGGCCACCCCGGCATCGGTGAACACGTACCCGAGCAAGGTGGCCATGTCCGGCTCGATCATCCCCGAGCCCTTGGCGACGCCCGTTACCACCGCCGCCCCGGCGCGGGCACTGGCCAGCTTGGGCACCGTATCAGTGGTCATAATGGCCCGGGCCACCGTGGGGAAGTCATGCCCGTCAGGCATCCGCACCGCCTTCAGGTGGGCGCGCAACCTTTCCATAGGGTATGGACGCCCGATCACCCCAGTCGACCCGACAAGCACCTCGTCGGGGCGACCTCCTATGACAGCGGCGGCCAGGGCCGCCAGCTCCGCCGCGTCGGCCTCACCGCGCCGGCCGTTCGCGACATTGGCGTTCTTGGACACCGTCACCACGGCCCGGGGGGCGCCCTCAGCCAGATGACGCCTGCACAGTGCCACGCTCGGCCCCGCGAACAGCGACCGCGTGAACACCCCGTCCGCTACCGCTGGGCCTACGCTGGCGACAATGCTCAGGTCGAGGCTGTCGTCCTTGATCCCGGCACTGCCGGCGTAGGTGACAAACCCCCCGGGTGCCTCGGCGGCATCGCCGGTACGCACCTCCGGGAGCTGGCTGGGGAGAGTCTGCTCGGGCATGGCCCACCATGATCGCGCCCCCGACCCGCTCCCCGCCTCCGAGGCAGGCCCGCTCCCCGCCTCCGAGGCAGGCCCGCTCCCCGTCTCCGAGGCAGGCCCGCTCCCCGTCTCCGAGGCAGGCCCGTTCCCCGTCTCCGAGGCAGGCCCGCTCCCCGTCTCCGAGGCAGGCATAGCCCGGCCCCAACCAGGGAAGGTCACTGGCCGTGCCGGCTGAACATCGGAAGCCGACCAGGAGGCGCCCGTGAACCCGCTGGAGCGTGCCGTCAGGCGGCTCGACAGCGTGCAGCAGCAGAACCGCGTACTGCGGGTCGTGTACGCCGTGATCAAGAAGTTCGGCGACGACAACGGCGGGGTGCTCGTAGGCAGCCTCACCCACAGCGCCTTCGCCGCCATGTTCCCCCTGCTGCTGCTGCTCGTGACCATCCTCGGCCTGGTGCTGTCCAGTCACGCCGGACTGCGCAACGAGGTGCTGCACTCGACGCTCACCCAGTTCCCCATCATCGGCAAGCAGCTTGCCGCCAACATCAAAGCCCTGCACCGCAACAGCCTCTTCGGCCTACTGGTGGGCATACTCGGACTGGTCTGGGGGTCGATGGGCCTGGCCCAGAACGGCATCTTCACGATGGAGCAAATCTGGAACCTGCCCGGCCCGGAACGTCCCAACTACCTCAAACGGCTCGGTCGCAGTGCCGCTTTCCTAGCCGTTCTCGGTACCGGGCTCGTTCTCAGCACCGGCCTGGCTGCGGGCGCGCCCACGGTGAACGGCTCCTTCTGGCTGGCGGTGGCCGGCGGCACCGTGTCGGCTGCCGTGAACTTCGGTGAGTACCTGTTCGCGTTCAGAGTGCTCACCCCCCGAGCAGTGGCCCTGCGCCGGCTCGTGCCAGGAGCGGCGCTGGCCGGAGTGGCCTGGACGGTCCTCCAGGAGATCGGCGGTTACGTGGTCGGCCACTTCCTGCGCAACGACAACGCCGTCTACGGTTTGTTCGGTATCGTCCTCGGCCTTCTGGCCTGGCTGTACCTGATCGTGGAGTTGACGGTCTATGCCGCCGAGCTCAACGTCGTGCTGGCCCGTCGGCTCTGGCCCAGAGCCATCGTCCAGCCGCCCCTGACCGAGGCCGACCGACGCGCCATGGCCGCCCAGGCCGAACAGAACCAGCGGCGCCCGGAACAGCACGTAGAGGTCCGCTTCGACGGTGAGGCGCTGACCGAGAGGCAGCTGCGCGAGGAGATGGCCCGCAGCGACAGGCAGGGAGGCCAACCCGGTTAGCTGCCAACCCGGTTAGCTGCCAACCCGGTTAGCTGCCAACCCGGTTAGCTGACGGGCACGCTCCGGTTAGCAGAGGGGCACGCTCGGCCGCCTCAGCCGACGGCGCCGACCCCCGTACCCTTGCGGGTGAGGCGCAGGGGCACGTGTACGTAGAGACTGCCGCGCTCCACGCCCGAGACCGGTGCACCAGGCTCCGGCAGCTCGTAGTGCACCGGCGCCCAGTGGTCCTCCAGTTGCCGTTTGGCGTTGTAGACCTTCTGGAACTTCCATATCATGCGAACGAAGTTGGTCTGGCCGTGCAGGAGGTGGCGAGCGGCGATCCCAGCCGTCTGGGCCAGCGCGGCCGCCCCGAGATGCTTGCGCGCCAGTACCGCCTGGGTCTTCACCAGCTCTGCGTAGAAGCGCTCCAGTGGCAACCGGGTAGGCAGTACCGCATGCTGCACGTCGAACAACCGGTAGTCGCGTGTGGACAGCCGACGTGACTCGGTGTGCCAGATCTCGGTCCCCGGATAGGGCGTCTGCACGGTCAGGTGGACGATCTCGGGGACCTCCATGGCCCACTGCCTCACCCGCTCGAACTGCGCCTCGTCCCAGTCCGGGTCGGCTATCAGGTTTATCGCCACCGTGACGCCAAGCCGGCGGGCGACCTCGAGGGCCTTGGCGTTGACGTCGGTGCTGCTGCGCTTGCGGAAGGCATCGAGGCCTTCGTCAGTGAGCGACTCGATGCCGAGGAACATGTAGTTGAGCCCGAGCCGACGCCAGTAGCGGAAGACCTCCTCGTTGCGCACCAGGATGTCACAACGCGTCTCCAGGTAGTACTCCTTGCGGATGCCCCGTCGCTCGATGGCCCGGCCAATCTCCATGCCGTGCTCGGGCTGAATGAAAGCAACGTCGTCCACCAGGAAAACACCGGGCTCGCGCACCCTGGCCACGTCCTCGGCTGCGGCCTCAGGCGGGACCTTGCGGTAGCTGCGCCCGTAGAAGGTCCAGGCGCTGCAGAACGAGCAGTCCCAGGGGCAACCCCGCGAGAACTCGACGGAGGCGGCCGGGTCCAGCACCCCGATGAAGTACTTGCGGCGCCGGCCTCCGATGTGGCGAGCCGGGAGATTGTCCTCCAGGCGCCCGCCGAGCTGCGGCGCCGGACCGGCGCCGCCTGGCGTGACGACGCCGGGCACCTCGGTCAGGGCGCCGTCGGGAGCAGCCTCCACGAGCCTGGGCGCGGCCTGCTCGCCCTCGCCTCTCACTACAGCGTCGATGGCCCCGCCCGCCTGGTCGAGCACGTGCTCGGCGATGAAAGAAACGCTGTGGCCGCCGGTGAAGACGAGGCAACCCGGCCGCCTGGCCTTGACGCTCTTGGCCAGGTCGATGACCTCCGGCACGTTGGCCAGGTAGTTGAGGCTGAAGCCCACCGCGTCGGGGGAGAACTCCTGGAACAACGCCCACATCTCGTCGTGGCGGTAGACCTGGAGATCCACCATTCGGACCTGGTGGCCGTGGGCCAGCAAGGACGAGGCGACGCGCTCGAGCCCCAGTGGCTCGAGCCGCAGGTAGAGCTCCGAGTACATGAGCGCGCTCGGGTGCACGAGTAACACGCGCATCGTTCTTAGGGCTACCCGAGCCGGGAAGGGGCCAAACGGGCCGGCGCTCTGGCGCCACCAGCTGGGCTGGCGCGAATGGGCCGGCGCCGTGTTGCTCGTTTCCGGCCTGGCAGGGTTCATAGCCGCCGGTGACCCCCACGGCGGGAGCACACGCGGCCATCACCGCAGCCGAGCCGCTTACGGCCATTGGGATGGGGGCCGGTCTTTTCGGCGAGCACCTCAGCCTGAGTGCCGGCCTTCTCGGTGCCGAGCTGCTTGGTCTGGCGCTGATGGTCGTCGGCGTCTACCTGGTGGCCAGCTCGCCTGTAGTCACAGGTAACCACGCCGCGGTTTCACCCCGCGAGGGCGCGGGTACTCAACAACCGTCCCGTTAGCACAGGAAAGTTCTGTTCACCATGGGAGGAAGAACACTATGGGGACCCAAGCTCGCGTAGGACTGTTGCTGGGAGCGACCGCCTGCCTGCTCGCCGTCATGATCGACTGGGTGATAGAGGAGCTCTCCGACTAGGGCCACAGCGCGCGAGGTTGCGCCGCTCCGGGGCGCCCCAGGAGTGCCCGGCAACCCGGTCTCGGGCTCTGGCAGGGCCCGGCAAAACATCAGTGCCGGCTGCAAGAGAGCCTCGGCCCCGCCCGGTGGCCGGTGGTCCTAGGCGGGGGCCGAGCAGGAAGCCCGGGGTTGCAGCACGAAGCTCAGGGTTGGAAGACCATGAGGTAGAGGGCGGCCAGCAACAGCACGTTGAACACACCCATGCCGGCGGCCACCCGTCGGTTGAGCGATTCGAGGACCTGCACCTGCGGGGCCGGTTCGGCGGCGGCACGGGCTCTTCCTGGGCCAGTGCCAACAGGGTGGCACGGTACTTCTTCTCCGCCGGCCTGACCAGTCCATGAAGGACGCCGACCATCACGACGTAGACAGCTATAGCCGCCCCTACCCATGGTTTGGAGAACGATACGGAGGTCCGGCCGGCGGCGACAGCCGCCAAGCCGAAGACCCCGGCGAGGTAGACCAGCGCCTCCCCGAGGCCTGATATCTGGCCGTATACGGCCAGAGACCCTGCCGCTGCAGCGTCGCCGCGGCGCCGCCCCAGGTCGAGCGCCACCGAGCGGTACACCATCGGGCCGAAGCCGCCGACAACGCAGATGACGTGGAGCAGCACGAGCAGGTGGAAGGCCCAGCCGGGAGCTTGCCCGGCAGCATGTGCGACGAGCGTCATCGGCCCGGGACGCAGTTCACTTGACGATGCCGCCGCGGGTCATTGCCTCCACGTCGAGGGCGCGGTCGACGTCCTCTTCGCTCATCAGGGCGTTTTCGAGCACGACGGTCCGCAGGTCCTTGCCCTCGGCCAGAGCCTGCTTAACCACCTTGGCCGCCTTCTCGTAGCCGATGTAGGGGTTGAGCGAGGTGACAATGGACGGCGACGACAGTGCATATGTCCGGCACCGCTCCCTGTCTGCCACCAGCCCGATGATGCAGCGGTCGGCGAACAGCCTCGACACGTTGGCCAGGAGCCTGACCGACTCGAGGACGTTCCTGGCCAGTACCGGAAGCATCACGTTCAGCTCGAAGTTGCCGGCAGCGCCGGCAAAAGCCACGGCTGCGTCGTTACCGACGACCTGGGCCACGACCTGTGACACGGCCTCGGGGATGACCGGGTTGACCTTGCCTGGCATGATGGAGCTGCCCGGCTGCAGGTCGGGTATGTGCACCTCGGCCAGGCCGGCCCGCGGGCCGCTGCCCATCCAGCGCAGATCGGTTGCGCACTTGTAGAGCGAGACGGCGACGGTGCGCAGCGCCCCCGAGGCCTCCACCAGGGCGTCGCGCGAACCCTGGGCCTCGAAGTGGTCCCGGGCCTCCGTCAGGGGCAGGCCCAGCTCGCCGGCCAGCCTGGACACGACCGCATGGGCGAAGCCGGCCGGGGCATTGAGGCCGGTGCCGACGGCCGTCCCTCCGAGCGGCAGCTCACCCACCCGGGCCAGGCACGCCTGCAGGCGCTCAACCCCGTGCTCGACGGCCGATGCGTAGCCACCCATTTCCTGGCCGAGGGTGACCGGGGTGGCGTCCATCAGGTGGGTACGGCCGGCTTTCACCACACTGGCGAACTCGTCCGCTTTGGCCCGCAGGGCACCTGCCAGGTGCTCCAGGGCGGGCACCAGTGAGCCGGCGATCTCAGCCGTGGCGGCCACGTGGATGGCCGAGGGGAACATGTCGTTGGACGACTGCGACGCATTGACCTCGTCGTTGGGGTGCACCTTGCGGCCGAGGCGCTCCGAGGCCAGCGTTGCCAGCACCTCGTTCATGTTCATGTTGCTCGATGTCCCCGACCCCGTCTGGAACACATCCACAGGGAACTCCGCGTCCCAGCGTCCTTCGGCCACCTCGGCCGCGGCTTGGGCTATGGCGTCGGCCACGTCGGCCGTCACGGTGCCGAGGGCGGCGTTCTCCAGGGCTGCGGCCCTCTTCAGCAGGGCCAGGCCCCGGATGAGGGAGCGTTCGATGCGCTGGCCGGAGACCGGGAAGTTTTGTACCGCTCTCTGGGTCTGGGCCTGCCACTTGGCCGAAAGTGGCACGCGGACCTCCCCCATCGAATCGTGCTCGGTCCGGAACGCTTCCGGACCGGGCTCCGGTGTGCCCTGGTCAGCTCGGGGGTCGGTCATCTGCAGCAAACTACCGCCAGGCACCGCAGCTGCGCACGACCCCCGCCGGCCGGTGCCCGGGCCCCAGGCGCCCGGGGCCCGGGCGGGCCACGGGCCCTAAAGCCGGCCAGCGGGGAGGCCGAAGGGCTGGTGTTGTGGACGACGATGCCGCTCCTATGACGGGCGTGACAGCCGCTCCTGTGACGGCCGTGACAGCTGGTCCTGTGACGGGCGTGACAGCTGGGACTGGTGGGACTAGAGTTACTTCGAGCATCCGACGAACGCGGCGGTGGCTTGATGGCCCTCTCACAGCTGACCCCGGTGCCTAGGCCCGGTGCAGCCCGGCGGGCGGCGTTGGTCGCGTCCGCCTGCACCTTGCTCGCGGCCGGCCTGGCCGGTCCGGCATGGGCGACAACCACACCGCGCCACGCCTCCGGCAGCGGCTCGGGCACCGGGCCGGGCAGCCCCAAGGCTCAACTGGAGCGAGACCGGACATTGGCTGTGGTCATCGCCGACCGCCTGCAAGCCGAGGGCGTTACGCTGGCCAAGCTGGCGGAGCGAGCCGATGCCGAGGGCGTGCGGGCAGGGCAACTGGCTGCCGAGCTCAACCGTGCCCGCCACCAAGCCATGCTGGCCCGCCGGCTCCTCCAGGCCACCCGCTCGGCTCTGGTGTACGAGGCGCTGGCTGCCTATACCCAGGAAGCGCAGGTCCCAGCGAGTGCCGTGTCGAGCTCACAGGACGCCCAGGTCGTGAGCGGCTATGCCGAAGCCGTGCTCGGCCAGGAGCGCACGGTGCTCGCCTCCTTCAGGAGCGCCCTTGCCGCCGATCGGGCCAGACTGCAGAACCTGGCGGTGGCGCGCCGACGCCAGCAGGTCGCGGTCGGCCTACTGGCCGGCGACCGGGCCGCCGCTGCTTCCCAGCAGCGCCTCCTCGACCGCCAACTGGCCAGGGTCAGGGGCCGTCTGGCCCTGGACGTGTCTGCAGTGCAGGCGCAGCAACAGGCAGCCCAGCAGGCCCAGGAGCGCGCCTATCTGGCCAGCACCGGCCAGCTCCCGCCTGGGAGCGCCGCCCCGGACCTGGTGGCCGGGCCCG
>JAKACE010000060.1 GCA_021821705.1 Actinomycetes bacterium
CGTTAGCCCCCAGCCTGTCATGGCCGTGGTGGAGGTCCCGGGCGTCTCGATGAACGAGGTCGGCGACAGGCGCCCGGATCTGGTCGTTGTCTGCGTGGACGTTCGTGACCCGGGAAATGCAGGCACAGTCGTCCGCTCGGCCTGGGCGGCCGGCGCCGACGCCGTCATCTGTGCCGAGGGCACGGTCGACCTGTGGAACCCGAAGGCGGTCCGCTCGTCGGCGGGTGCCGTACTCCACTTGCCTGTCGTGCCTGCCGGACCTGCACCCGAGGTGCTGGCCGAGGTCGGCTCCTGGGGCCTGCGCCGTTTCGGCGCTGTGAGCGCCGGTGGAGACGACTACGCCCTGGTGGACTTCACGGTCCCGTGTGGTTTCGTCGTCGGCAACGAAGCCGCCGGCCTGCCGCTGGCCGAGATCGGCGGGGAACTCGACGGCCTCGTGAGCATTCCGATGCCCGGTGGGGCGGAGTCGCTCAACGTGGGAATGGCGACGGCTGTCCTTTGTTTCGAGGCTGCCCGCCAGCGCAGGACCAAGGGGGTAGGGCGCTGAAGCCGGAGCCGTCGATGCTGCCCGGGGACGGGCTACCTGCTCGCCGCCCCCCCTCGGATTTCTACGAGCTGATCTCGGCTGTCAGCCACGAGCTGCGCCAGCCGCTGTCGTCGGCCGGGGGTTATGCCGAGATGATGATCGGGCACTGGGACCAGTTCGCCGATGCCGAGAAGCTCAGGATGCTCGAGCAGATCCGCCATGACGCCGTGCGTGCCGCTCGGATAATGGACGACCTGGTGGAGATGAGCCGCCTCGAGTCCGGCCGCATGCCATTGCACCACGAGGCCACCGACCTGAGTGCCGTGGTCGACCGGGCGGTACGCAACGTCCGCACCTCATACCCGGACCTGGCCCCGTCGCTGCAGTTCGAGGCCACGCTCCCGGCCGTGCACGCCGACGCCCTCAAGCTCGAGCAGGTACTGACAAACGTGCTCGACAACGCCTGTAAGTACGCCTCGCCGGGCAGTGTCGTGGTCTCGGCCCGCTCCACTGATGCCGGGGGGGCGCCGATGGTCGAGGTCGCGGTCAGCGACCGGGGCCAGGGGATCGCACCCGCCGACCTTGCCCGGGTGACAGAGAAGTTCTTCCGTGGGGCAGGCCGTTCTGGCCCGGGGATGGGCCTCGGGCTGTGGATAAGCAAAGGGATCGTCGAGGCACACGGTGGTGTTCTGGTGGCCCGATCGGACCAACGTGGGGTGACGGTGACATTCACGGTGCCTATTTGCAAGCGCGCCCCGGGCCCAGCTGGCAAGCTGGCGGGACCATGAACGCGATCGAGCAGGCAACCGCGCACGGGCGCGACCTGATATCCGCGGCCTCGACCCTGGCCGAGCTCCGGGCTGTCGAGGGCGAAGCGTTCGGCAAGCGCAGCCGGTTGGCAGCCATGACGGCTGAGTTGCGAGGGCTGGGGCCTGAGGAGCGGCGCCAGCGGGGCCAAGAGCTCCAAGAGGCCCGCGCCGTCCTGGAGGGGCTCTACAGCCGTCGCGCCGAGGAGCTGAGCCGCTCCGACGCTCTCCGGCGGGCGCAGGCGGAGCGGCTGGACCTGACGGAGGAGGCGTGGCGTTTCGCCGGCGCCGGCGGCCCGCTGGCCGGAGTGCTCGAGCCACCGGTGCCCAGGGGTCACCTCCACCTCGTGACCCAGGTCCGCCAAGAGCTCGAGGACATCTTCGTGTCCATGGGCTTCGAGGTGGCCGAGGGCCCGGAGGTGGAGGACGACTGGCACAACTTCGAGGCCCTCAACATGCCGCCGCACCACCCGGCCCGGGGCATGTTCGACACCTTCTACCTGAAGGCGGGCCAGAGCGAGAGCGTGGTGCTGCGCACACACACGTCGCCTGTGCAGGTGCGGCTGATGGAGTCTCGCCGCCCGCCGATATATGCAGTAGCGCCGGGCCGTTGCTTTCGGCGGGACACCCCCGACGCCACCCACCTTCCGGTCTTCCACCAGTTGGAGGCGCTCGTGGTGGACGAGGGCATCTCCATGAGCCATCTTGCCGGGGCGCTCGACGCGTTCACCGACGCTTTCTTCGGGCCGGGCCGGCGCGCCCGCCTGCGGCCCAGCTTCTTCCCCTTCACCGAGCCGTCCGCCGAGTTCGACGTGACCTGCTGGGTCTGCGGTGGTGACGGCTGCCGCACCTGCTCGGGCTCGGGTTGGGTGGAGCTCGGCGGTTGCGGGATGGTAGACCCGGCCGTTTTCGAGGCCGTGGGTGTCGACCCCGAACGCTACAGCGGGTTCGCCTGGGGCTTGGGGATCGACCGCCTCGCAGCTGCTCGTACCAGCCTCGGCGACATCCGCGAGCTCCTCGACAACGACATCCGCTTTCTCACCCAGTTCTGAGGCAGGACCATGCGCGTACCCCTTTCTTGGCTCCGCGACTTCACGCCCGTAGAGGCCGCACCGCAGGACGTGGCCAGGGCACTGTCGTTCCTGGGCCTTGTCGTGGAGGGCACCGAGGAGGTGGGGCCCCCCTGGCCGGGCGTCGTGGTGGCGCGCGTGCTCGAGACCCGCGCCCACCCGGCCGCCGACCGCATCCAGTTGGTGGACGTGGACGCGGGCAACGGAGAGGCCCTGCAGATATGTTGCGGGGCGTTCAACATGAAGGCCGGCGACCTGGTCCCTCTGGCCACGTTGGGTACCGTTATGCCGAACGGGCTCGAGATCGCCCGGCGCAAGATGCGAGGTGAGTGGTCCAACGGGATGCTCTGCTCGGCGCCGGAGCTGGGCCTGGGGCACGAGCACGCTCAGAAGGGCATCTACATATTGCCGCCGGACCTGGTGGCGGGTTCTCCGCTGGCGTCTGCGCTGGGCCTGGGTGCCGATGTCGTCTTCGACATCGAGATCGGCCCCAACCGCCCGGACTGCTTCTCCATTGCCGGCGTGGCCAGGGATCTGGCTGCCGCCATGAGGTTGCCGTTCTCGCTGCCCCGGCCGTCGCCAGGTGCGGTTGTCCCCGAGGTGGCGGCGGCGGATGTCCGTATCGACCCGGCGGCGCAGGATCTGTGCCGGCGCTTCACGGGGACCGTCGTCGAAAACGTCGGTGCCGCTGCTGTACCCCCGCTCGTGAGCCACCGCCTGGCGCTGGCAGGCATGCGGGCGATATCGGGGGTGGTCGACGCCTCCAACTACGTGATGCTCGAGCTGGGCCAGCCCAACCACCCCTACGACCTCGATGTCCTCGGCGGTGGGGGCCTGGTCGTGCGCCGGGCGGAGCCTGGCGAGGCCCTGGTGACCCTCGACGGCGTCGCCCGGCGGCTCGAGCCTTCCGACCTGGTCATCGCCGACGCGTCGGGTGCGCCCGTGGGGGTGGCGGGCATCATGGGCGGCTCTGTGGCCGAGATGGGCCCGGCGACAGCGACCGTGCTCCTGGAGGTGGCCAACTTCGACC
Source organism: Actinomycetes bacterium (assembly GCA_021821705.1). Classification (GTDB taxonomy): domain Bacteria; phylum Actinomycetota; class Acidimicrobiia; order Acidimicrobiales; family Palsa-688; genus JAJZMF01. The sequence continues at coordinate 3,433 of JAKACE010000060.1, forward strand.
CTCTGGCTGTCTCTGCCACTGGCAAGCGGCTTGGCCTGCACACCGAGGCCAGGACCCGCTTCGAACGGGGGGTGGACATCGAGTTGGCGCTGCTGGCCATCGAACGTTTCGTCGAGCTTCTCGGCCCACACGTGCGTCGCGGCCCGACGACCGACGTTGGACGGGGTGCACCTGTTCAGCCTCCCCTGCGACTGCGGCCCTCCCGGGTCAACATGTTGCTCGGGACAGAGCTGAGCGGGGAGGAGTGCCGTGCTCTGCTGGCCCCGCTCGGGTTTGTCTCCGAGGCCGACGGCGAGGATGCGTTCTCAGTGCGGGTGCCCTCGTGGAGACCTGACTGCACCCGGGAAGTGGATCTGGTCGAAGAGGTCGCACGTATCCACGGTTACGACCGCATCCCCCGGCGTATGCCCTCGCGGCCGGTGGCCGCCACCAGGCTCTCGGCCTACCAGAGGAGCCGACGGGAGCTGCGCGACGCTCTGGTCGGCACGGGTGCGAGCGAGGCTTGGACCAACACCTTCGTGGCTACCGCCGACATGGTCGCCACCGGGCTCGGTCCCGACGTGGCACTGGAGCTCGAGAACCCGCTCGACCAGTCCCAGTCCCTGTTGCGTACCTCGCTCCTGCCGGGCCTGCTTCGGGCCGTACGTTTCAACCGCGAGCGCCAGGCCGGAGCCATAGCGCTTTTCGAGCTCGGCAACGTGTTCTGCCGGGCAGAAGCGGTGCCCGCTGCTCCGGGGCCGGTCCCCGGTGCCGGCACCATCCCCGGGGTGCAGGAGTGGGAGCAGGTCGCCTTGGTGGTGGCCGGTGAAGGAGCCGGGTCGCAGTGGGTGGTGCGTGCATTCGAGGTCCTGCGCCGGAGCCTCCAGCTCGACAGCCTCGGCCTGCATCGTCAGGACCAGGACCCTTCGCCTGGGCCCGGTGCGCTGGTCAATACCGGGGCCTTCCATCCCGGGCGGGTGGCGGCAGTCATCGCCGACAGCTCGCCCATCGGCCTCGTGGGGCAGTTGGCGCCCGAGGTGGCGAGCCGGTACGAGCTGAACGGCCCGGTCGGTGCCTTCGTTGTCGACCTCGCACCCCTGCTCGGCGCCAGGAGACCGGCGCCCCCTGCACTGGCCGTCAGCCGGTACCCGGCGACAGACCTGGACCTGGCCTTCGTCGTGGACGACGGCGTACAGGCGCAGGATCTCGCCAAGACGCTGGCCGGCGCAGCCGGGGATCTGCTCGGGGGCCTTGCCCTCTTCGACGTCTGGCGGGGTGAGACCCTCGGTGCCGGACGACGCAGCCTCGCGTTCCGCCTGCGCCTGCGCGCTGGCGAGCGCACCCTCACCGAGGCGGACGTGTCCCGGGTCATGGCAGCCGTGGTACAGGCGGCGGCGGACGGCCACGGCGCAGTGCTCCGCCAGGCCTGACGCGCCCTGGCGGCCAACTGCCGGCGCACCCGCACTGCGGCTCCCACAGCTCGCCGGGTCGTCTGAATGAATATACAACCGGATGTATCCTGAGAAGGTGACAACAGTCAAGAACGTCGCCGTGCTCGGCGCATCCGGCTACACGGGTGCTGAGCTGCTCCGCCTGCTTTCGAGCCACCCCAGTTTCGAGGTCGGAGCGGTGACGGCCTCGTCGCAGCAGGGCCGGGCCGTCGCTGACCTCTACCCGTCCCTGGCGGCCGCCTACCCGGGCCTGCGCTACAGCGCCAACGAGGTGGCATCGGTGGCCGGGGCGGACCTGGTGTTCTGCGCCCTGCCCCACGGTGCCTCCCAGAGGTTGGTCCCCCGCCTTCTCGACGAGGTAGGCCACATCGTGGATCTGGCCGCTGACTTCCGGCTGAAGGACGCCTCGCTTTACCCCGTCTGGTACGGCGAAGAGCACACCTGCCCGGAGTTGCTGGCGCAGGCCGTCTTCGGCCTGCCGGAACTAGACCGCTCGGGCCTGCCCGGGGCCAGGCTGGTGGCGGCTGCCGGCTGCTATGTAACGGCGGCCACCCTGGCCCTGGCACCCCTGGTGCGTGCCGGCGTCGTCGAGCCGGCCGGGATAGTGGTGGACGCAGCCAGCGGTGCCTCGGGCGCCGGCCGCAAGCTGGCTGATACAACGCAGTTCTGCGCTGTCGACGAGGACTTCACCGCCTACGGCCTCCTGTCGCACCGCCACACGCCGGAGATGGAGCAGGCGATAGGGGCGCAGCTGCTCTTCACCCCGCACCTGGCACCGATGAACCGTGGCATCCTGGCCACCTGTTACGCGCGGCCGGCGGCTTTGCAGTCCGCGCCGAGCCCCCTCGAAGTGCTCGCCGAGGCGTACCGGGGTGAGCCGTTCGTGGTGGTATCCGAGCGGTCCCCGTCGACCAAGGCGGCTCTGGGCAGCAACGTGGCCCATGTGACGGCCCGTTCCGACACTCGTACCGGCTGGGTCGTGTCGTTGTGCGCCCTGGACAACCTCGTCAAGGGTGCTTCCGGCCAGGCACTGCAGTGTGCCAACCTGGTCATGGGCCGGCCCGAGACCGAGGGCCTTCCCATATCCGGCCTTCAGCCCTGACGGGTCGGCAGGGCGGCGGGGTGTGTCCCCGTCGCTGCGCCCATCCCGGCCGGGCCGGGCCCGGCGCTGGTGGCAGCCGAGGGTTTCGCCGCCGCTCCGGCTTGAATGATTATCCGTTAGGTTGTATCATTAGTCGCCGTGACGACAGCGGACGAACCGGCCGACGCCGCGTTGGCGGCCCTGGGCCCGGCGGCGAAGGCCTCGGTCCTGGTGGAGGCGTTACCTTACATACGACGCTTCCGGGACAAGGTCGTGGTGGTCAAGTACGGTGGCAATGCCCTTGGCGGGGGGTCCAACCTGGCCGACTTCGCCACCGACGTGGTCATGATGCGCTCGGTCGGGGTGCGGCCGGTCGTCGTGCACGGCGGCGGGCCCCAGATCGGCGAGCTGATGAGCCGCCTGGGCAAGGAGCCCGAATTCCGCGACGGCTTGCGGGTGACGGATGCCGAAACCCTCGAGATCGCTCGTATGGTCCTGGTGGGCAAGGTCAACCGCGACATCGTTGCCGCCGTCAACGTCCACGGGCCACTGGCCGTCGGCGTTTCGGGAGAGGACGCCGGGATCATCCAGGCATCGCCCAAGGACCCGGCACTCGGCTTCGTCGGTGACATCGCCAAGGTGGCGCCCGAGCTGTTGGCCCGCTTGGTCGCCGAGGACCTCGTCCCGGTGGTGGCCACGATCGGCAGCGACGAGACGGGCCAGGCGTACAACATAAACGCAGACACGGCAGCCGGCGCCATAGCCAAGGCCATGGGGGCCGAGAAGCTCGTTTTCCTCACCGACGTGGCCGGGGTCAGGGCACGGCCCGACGACCCGGACAGCCTGCTCAGCCAGCTCACCGTGTCCCAGCTCGAAGCGCTGGTCGCGAGCGGGTCGGTGGTCCGGGGCATGGTGCCCAAGGCCTTGGCCGCAGTCGAAGCGGTAAAGGGTGGGGTGGCCAGGGCGCACATCCTGGACGGCCGGTCGGCCCATGCGCTGCTCCTCGAGTTCTTCACCGACAGCGGTATCGGCACCATGGTGGTCCCGTGAGCGCCCTCATGAGCACCTATGCCGAACCGCCCGTGACCTTTGTACGCGGGGAGGGCTCCTATCTCTTCGACGACGAGGGCCGGCGCTACCTCGACTTCCTGAGCGGTTTGGCGGTCACCTCGCTGGGCCACGCCCACCCGGCGGTGGCTGATGCGGTCTGCCATGCCGCCAGGACGCTTGTCCACACCTCCAACCTCTTCGGGACCGTGCCAAACCAGGAGGTTGCCGCCACTCTGGACCGGCTCCTCGGCGGGGGAGGCCGGGTTTTCTTCGCCAACAGCGGTGCCGAAGCCAACGAGTGCGCCCTGAAGTTGGCCCGCAAGTGGGCGGGCCACGGACGCTACGTGGTGGTGAGCGCCTACGGCTCGTTCCACGGGCGCACCCTGGCCACCCTTCATGCCACGGGCCAGCCGGCCAAGCACGAGGCCTTCCAACCGCTGCCCGAGGGCTTCAGGCACGTGGCCTGGGCGGACATCGACGCCCTGGAGCGCTCCCTGAGCCCCGAGGTCGCCGCTGTGCTGCTCGAACCCGTTCAGGGCGAGGGTGGCGTGTGGCCCGCCCCGCGCGGCTACCTGGAGCAGGTGCGCCGCTTGTGCGACGACCGAGGGCTGCTGTTGATCGTCGACGAGGTGCAGACCGGTCTGTGCCGGACCGGGAGGTGGTTCGGCTTCCAGCACTACGGCGTGAGCCCCGACATCGTCACCATGGCCAAGGCGCTCGGCAACGGTGTGCCGATCGGTGCCTGCTGGGCACGCCAGGAGGTGGCGGCCGCCTTCGCGCCCGGCGACCACGGCTCGACTTTCGGTGGCCAGCCCCTGGCGGCCTCCGCAGCCCGGGCCGTCCTGGCCGTCATGGAGGACCGGGGCGTGGCCGAGCTCGCCCGCCAGCAGGGTGCCTACCTGGCTGACAGCCTGGCCGTGCTGCCGGGCGTGAGCGAGGTCAGGGGCTTGGGCCTGCTGCTCGGCGCCGAGCTGACGGCGCTCGACGCCCGCCTGGTGGCGCGCCTCAGCTTGGAGCGCGGCCTCGTCGTCAATGCGGTGACACCGACGGCGCTGCGCCTTGCCCCGTCCTTGCTCGTGTCGCGGCCCGAGGTGGACGAGGCGGTCGGAATCCTCACTAGCGCTCTGGAGGCAGCAGTATGACCAGGCACCTGCTCGACGTGGACGACCTGACGGCCGCCGAGCTGGCCAGCGTGCTCGACCTGGCGGCCGACGAGTACCCGCCGCACGTGATGGCGGGCCGGGGCGTCGCCCTCATCTTCCAGAAGCCCTCGGCCCGGACCCGCAACTCTTCGGAGGTGGCGGTCTTCCAGCTCGGTGGCCACC
>JAKACE010000061.1 GCA_021821705.1 Actinomycetes bacterium
GGCGGCTGGCTGGTGCCCTGCGCCGCCGGGTATCGTTGGGCCCGATATGAGAGTGCCATTCGGCGGGCGCCGAGTGGCCGTCCTCCTCGCCACCTCTGCCTCATTGGCTCTGGTCGCGGGCTGCGGCGGCCCGGGCAAGAAAGCCGCTGTCCAACAGGGTAATGCGGCGACGTCGACGACCGGCCCGGCCACGACAACGACCGCCAAGGCATCCCTGCTCAGGGCGCACGGGCCCAAGTGCCCTCTGACGGGAGCGCCGCCCGCTTCGGGCACCGTGCCCCGGCGCACCGCCTTGGCGGTGAAGGTAGAAAACCTTCCCCAGGCACGTCCGCAGTGGGGGCTGGACCACGCCGACATCGTCTACGAGGAGCCGGTCGAGGGCGGGATCACCCGGTTCATCGCCGTGTACCAGTGCCAGGGCGCTCCTCGCATCGAGCCCGTGCGCTCGGGCCGGTTGGTGGACGTCCAGATCCTGCGCCCTCTCGGCAGGATCCTCTACGCCTACTCAGGCGCCATCCAACCCGTGCTGAACCAGGTCGACTCGCCGGGATCCCTGCTGGAGGACGTGGGTGGTAACCGGGCGCCCAACGCCTACTACCGCGACCCCACCCGCTACGAGCCGCACAACTTCACCACCTCCACCAAGGCGCTGTACTCCGCGGCCAAATCCCTTGGCTATGACGTGGCCCAGCCACCGCCGCCACAGTTCAGCTACGGCAGGACCCGTACCGGAGCGGCGCCGGCGGCCTCGGTGGCCATCCACTTCCCCCTCGACGTCACCACCTGGACCTGGGATCCCAAGATCCGCAAGTACCTGCGCTCCTATTCGGACACCGGGCCGGCGGTGCAGGGCGACAACGTGCAGATCTCGGCCACCAACGTGGTCCTCATGTGGGTCACCGAGTACGCGACCCAGTACGTCGAGGACCCGACCGGCGCCCACGAGAACGACCTGGTGCTGACCGGCACCGGGCCGGCCTGGGTCGTGCACGACGGGGCCGTGTTCAAGGGCACCTGGAAGCGGCCGTCGCTGGCATCTCCGGCCACTTTCGTGGCAACCGGCGGCACCACCATCAATCTCTCCCCCGGCAACACTTGGGAAGAGCTGTTGCCGACCAGCACCCAGGTTACGCTCAAGGGCTGAGGCAGCCGGCGGTCGGCCCGGCGCCCGGCGGCGCCTGCCGCCGGCAGGGCCCCTTCAACGGGCGTCCCAGTCCAGGTGCATCCGCCACAGCTTCCAAGCGAACGCCGACCAGGCCGCGCCGACCACGGCCCACAGGCCGCCGAACACCGTCCTGGCGTCCAGGAAGAACGTCAGGCACAGCCCGACAGCGAGCATGGCGAACACCGCCATGATGCGCCAGCCCCAAGGCGACATGACGACCGCCCCAAGGGCCGGTGGGGCGCCGGCCGCCGTCTCGGCGCCGGCCCGTGCCGGCCGTACTGGTCCACGGCCACCACCGGGCCCGCTTCTGGTTGGGGCCGGACGACCGGCCCCCCTGCCCACCCGGGCAGAGGAGCCGTGGCCGTTGTGTTTTCTCACTGCATTGCCACCCCGGGCCATCCTCAGGGACCGACGGGGGTGCGGTTGGGTTCTGCGCTCATCAGATGGCTCCCGGCCCTGTCTCACCGGTGCGGATCCGGGTAACCGAGTCGACAGCGGTGACCCAGATCTTGCCGTCCCCGATCTTGCCCGTGCGGGCCGCCTTGGCGATGGCTTCCACGACATCGTCGGCCATCTCGGCCGCCGTCAGGACCTCCACCTTCACCTTGGGCACGAAGTCGACCTTGTACTCGGCACCCCGGTATATCTCGGTGTGCCCTCGCTGGCGCCCGAAGCCCTTCACCTCGGATATGGTCATGCCGGCGATACCCACATATGAGAGGGCTTCGCGCACAGGGTCGAGAGCGTGCGGCTTTATCACTGCGGTGACCAGGATCATCAGGCTCCTCCTCCCACGACGGCGCTGGCCGTGGCACCGGCCGGCATGACCGGCATCGTCTCACCGTAGCCCGGCAGGGCCCGGGACACACCCTCGCTGTCGGGATATGCCTCCTCGTCGTGGACGGCGAGGTCACCGATCTCGAGCTCGGCGTCGGTCAGGCGCAGCGGAGTGAAGAGGCTGATGACCTTGAGTATGAGGAACGTGACCAGCGCGTCCCACATGATGATAGTGACAGCGGCCAGGAACTGGATGAGGATCTGCTTTGGATAGCCTCCGAATATCCAGCCTTTCACGGCGATCGGGCTGCCGCTGACGCTGTGGTACACCACGACCGAGGGGTCAGCGAACACCCCGACCATGATGCCGCCGAAGAAACCGGCGATGCCGTGTGTGTAGATGATGCCCATGGCGTCGTCCACCCTCTTCATGAACCTGGCCCGCGACAGGTAGGTCCAGGCCATCCACACGATGGTGGAGTCAATGGCGCCGATCATCAGGGCACCGGCACCGTTGACGTACCCCGCCGAGGGTGTGATGGCCACCAGGCCCACGACCATGCCGTTGATGGCGCCCAGGAACGTGGGCTTCTTGGCCGGGCCAGCCACCATGTCCCAGATGACCCACGTCATGAGGGCTGCGACTGTGGCCATGTTGGTGTTGACGATGGCGGTGGCGGCGTTGGCGCTGGCGAAATAGGGGTCCCCGCCGTTGAAGCCGTTCCAACCCAACCACACGATGCCGCCTCCGATGGCGACCAGGGGCAGCGAGTGGGGGATGGCGCGGTCGCGGTCACGCTTGAGCCGGGGCCCGATCATGGCGGCGGCGACGAAACCGCTGACACCGGCGGCCAGGTGGATGACATAGCCGCCGGAGTAGTCTGCAGCACCCTGCTGTGCCCAGTACCCGCCTCCCCAAAGCAGCATGGCGTTCACGGCGTAGGCGAACGTCGTCCACAAAGGCACGAAGATCAGCCACACTTTGAACTTGATGCGTGAAAGCACGCTGCCGAGGAACAGCAGCGGGGTGATGGCGGCGAAGACGAACTGGAAGTAGACGACGCTCGCCTGGGGCAGGGCGAAGCCGGTGGGCGCCGGCCCCGGCATGCCGCCGTTGACCAGCGGGATGCTGGCCTGGCGGGTCAATGTCGGGCCGCTCAGCACCGTCCCCGGGTTACCGACGAAGTTGGCGAAGAAGTTGGTTATCGGGTCGCTGCTCGCCTTCCAGTTGGCGCCATGGCCGAGTGGGGTGCCGAACCCCATCTTGTAGGCCCACAGGACCCATACGAGGAGAACGACAGCGAAGCCCGAGAAGGTCATCATCATGGTGTTCACGACCCACTTCTTCTGGACCAGGCCGGCGAAGAGCACCGCCAGGCCCGGGACGCTCATGAGAGCGACGAAGGTGGCGGCCGTCATCTGCCAAGCGTTGTCGCCAGTGTTGAGGTAACCCTGGTCGGACGCGTTGGGTGGCGTAGCGGCGGCCAGCAGGTGCATGGTCAAGTGCAGCAAAAGCCCTCCCTCTGGGTAGGTAAGCCTCGCCTCGCGACCGTGGCGGTCCGAGGCTTGCCACCGAAAGTAGAAGGTGCTTGTTACCGACCCGCGACCGTTGTGTTTCGGCCGTGTTACGACTTGTGCGTGGTACCTGTGGCTTCCAGCGCCGCCTGCAGTGCCAGTCGAACCTGCTCGATTTCAGCCGGACCGGCAAGCTTGTCGCCCTCGGCCTTCACGTAAAAGGTGTCGATGGCGGCGTTGCCCAGGGTCGAGGCACGGGCGGAGACGATGTCCAGCCCCGTGCCGGCCAAGGCCGCGCTCACACGGTGGAGAAGGCCGGGAGCGTCGCCGGCGCGCACCTCGACCACCGTGGCGCTGGTAGAGGCGTCGTTGTCGATGCTCACGTGCACGGCCGGAGCGGCCAGCGTGGTGGCGCGCCGCGCCCTTACGGCCGTGGCCCGCCGTGCCAACGCCTCGGTCACGTTGAGGCGTCTTTCGGCGGCAGCCACGACGTCGGCGGTTATGCGCTCCCAACGCGGTTCCGCACCCTCGGGCAGGTCCAGGACGAACCTGTCGATCACCTGGCCCGACTCGCTGTGGGCTCGCGCCTCGAGCACCCCGATCCCGTGCAGAGCCAACACTCCCGTCAGGTCGCTGAACAGGCCGGGGCGGTCGGCGGTCACCACGACCAGGTCGTCGTGCCCGGGCAGCACCTGGGTGCGGCCCAATTCGAGCAGTTGGCGCTGCTCGACCGACGGGAAAGGCGGCCCGGTCGGCACCGGCCTTCCCTCCAGCACCGCACCGGCGCGTTGTACCAGCGCGGAGACGAGGCGTGCCTTCCACGCCGTCCACGCCGCCGGCCCCGTTGCGCCACCATCGGCGCCCGCCAGAGCGCCAAGCAGCTCCAGGGTCGTGAGGTCGCCTACGGCGTCGGCCACGAGCGCTGCCGTGGCCGGGTCGTCCAGGTCGCGGCGGGTGGCGACATCGGGGAGGAGCAAGTGGTGTAGGACCACCTGTTCGAGGATCCGGCGGTCCTCGTCGGCCAGGCCCATGCGGCGCAATAACGGCCGGGCTATGCGCACCCCGGCCTCGGAGTGGTCCGGACCGGCGCCCTTCCCGATGTCGTGGAGGAGAGCGCCGAGCAGGAGCAGGTCGGGCCGGCGGACCTCCAAGGCGCTGCCCGCCGCGCCGGCCACGGCTTCGAGCAGGTGCCTGTCCACCGTCCAGCGGTGGTAGGGGTTGAACTGGGGACGGTTGCGGACCGCGGCCCACTCCGGGATGTAGCGCTCCCACACGCCCAGCTGGTCGAGGGTCTCCACGGCGGCCACCCCGGCTTGCCCCGTGGAGAGCAGCCTCAGGAAAGCCCGCAGCACCTCGGGCGCCCACGGCTGCGCCGGCTCGGGAGCCTCCATGGTCAAACGCTCCATGGTGGGACGAGCCAGCGGCGCTCCGGACTCGGCGGAGGCGGTGGCGGCCCGCAACGCCAGGGTAGGGTCCGATGCCACCTCGTAGTGGACCGGCACGGCGACTTCGCCGTCGCGCAACACCAGGCCCGGACCGAGGGCCCGGTCGGCCGAACCACCCCTCCCTCGAGGCCCGGCGACCCAGGACAGGACCCGGCGGGAGGCGTCGTCCATCAGCCAACCGACGGTGCGAGCGGCGGCGGCCAGCGCCCTGGCCAGCTCCTCCCTGCCCCCGTAACCTAGCGCCTCGCCCACGCGGTCCTGATCCTCCAACAAGAGCCTCTCGCTGCGCTTGCCGGTGGGGCGCTGGAGCTCGACCCGCACGGAGTGGAGCAGGTTGCCGGCATCGCCGAGGCGGGGGTCGGCCACGACGGCGGAGACGACCGGGGTCACCTTGGCCATGACGGCCAGGGCCTGAAGGTCGCGAAGGCCACCCCGGCCCTCCTGGAGCTCGGGCTCCAGGAGGAAGGCCACGTCGCCGTGAGGCAGCCGGGCATCCTCCCTGGCGCGCAGCAGCTCCGGTAGCCATCTGGCGGCCCTCTTCTCCCACAGCCGGTGCCCGGTGCGCACCACTTCGGCGGCCAGCTCGGCGTCGCCGGCCACGAGGCGGACATCGAGCAGGCCCAGGGCTACACGCAGGTCCGACTCGGCCGCCTGGCCCACCTGGGCGGGCGTACGCACGCTGTGGTCCAGCGGCATCGGGTCGTCCCAGATCGGGTACCAGAGTCGGTCGGCCAGCGGGCCCAGCTCCTCCTGGCCGGAGTGCACGAGCAGGAGATCCAGGTCGCTGCCGGGGGCGACATCGCCGCGGCCGAGGCTTCCCACCGCCAGCAGCGCCACTCCGGTCCCCCGCCGGCCACCTGTGGCGGAGGCCGGCTCCCGTCCGGCGTCCTTCCTGGCTCGCCAGCCTCCGAGCAGGCCCCGGCCCCCCCCGCTCCCGCCGGCACCGGCAGAGGCGGCAATCTTGTCGGCTGCAGGCGGTTCGCTCCCGGCCCCGGCCCCGGTGCCGAGGGCCGAGGCGAAGAGAGCGGCCAGCCAGGCGTCCGCTGCCCGTGTGGCAGCCAGGCTCCAGGCGCGCCCCTGCAGCGTGGTGTCCTCCCGCAGGCGGGCCCATTGCTCGCTCAGCCTGGGCGCGCCGGTGGGGGCGCCGCTCGAGGCAGCTCGACAGGAGGGGGCCGCGCCGGCAGGGTCCACAGGAGGCACCGTAGCCGCTGAGCCGCTGCGGGCCTGCCCTGGGGAGCCAGGGCCGGCCGCCCACCGGCGAGCAGGTGGGACGTCAAAGCGGGTACCCGCGGCCACCGATGTCGCCCTGCAGCTACCTCCGCAGGCGCCGGGCCAGGCCCGAGGCGCGCGCAACCGGCCGGCTGATGGCGGACTCCAGTGCGGCGCGGCTGGCAACCACCAGGACACGCTGCCTGGCGCGAGTGAGGGCCGTGTAGAGCAGCTCGCGGGTGAGGATACGCGAGCTCGGCCCGGGCAGGAGGACCGCCACGTCCTCGAACTCCGAGCCCTGGGCCCTGTGGGCCGTGATGGCGAAGGCGGTGGCCGCCGCCCCGATGCGCGCCGGGCTGACCGCTTGCACCATCAGCCCCCGCTGGAACACTACGTAGAGCCCACCATCCGAGCGCCGAACCGCCACACCGGTGTCGCCGTTGAACAGGCCCAGCCCGTAGTCGTTCTCGGTTATGACGACCGGGCGGCCTGCGTACCAGCCGCCGTCGCCGTGGACCTCGACGCCGTCCTCCGCCAGCCACCTCTCCACCTGAAGGTTCCAGGTGCTGGCACCAGAAGGGCCGTCCCGGTGGGCGCAGAGCAGCCGGGCCCGCCCCAGCGCCGCCAGCGCGCCGGCGACATCGCCCCCTGAGGCGGCTGCCGCCAGCAGTCCCGCGGCGGTGGTGGCCGCGGCCCGGAGCCCCCCTAGCTCGGCGCTGTCAGCCCCCACCTCGTCCAGGTCGGCCTCGACCCAGGACAGCCGGCCCCCGCCTCCCGAGGCCAGCAGCTCGAAGGCCCTCGACGCATTGCCCTCCCTGACCGCCGCCGCCACCTCTGCCAGCGGTCCCTCGAAGCGATGGTTCACCTGGAGCACCGTGACCGACGAACCGAGGGCGGTCGTCGGCTCGGCGCCGGGCGAGAGCGGGCCGGTGAGGTCCGCCAGGACCGCGCCGGCCTCCACCGAGGCCAACTGCTCAGGGTCTCCGACCAGCACCAGGCGCGCATCCGGGCGCACGGCCTCCACCAGGCGGGCCATCAGGGGCAGCGACATCATCGACGTCTCGTCGACGACGACGACGGCGTGGGGCAACTGGTTGGTCCGGTCGTGGCGGAAGCGGTTGAGGCCGGCGGGGTGCCGACCGAGGAGGCGGTGGACGGTAGAGGCGCCCAGTCCCAGCAATTGGGCCCTGACCTGCTCAGGCACCGCCAGGTGGCGAGCTTCCTCGTGGACGGCCTCCGCCATCCGTGCGGCGGCCTTTCCCGTCGGCGCGGCCAGGGCCACGAGGGGCCAGGGCTCGCCCTGCCTGTGCGCCTTCAGGTAGACAAGGGCCAGTGCCCTGGCAACAGTGGTGGTCTTGCCCGTGCCAGGCCCCCCGACCACGATGCTCAGCAGCCGGCGAGCGCACGTCTCGGCTGCCCTGGCCTGCAGGCCGTCCTGCGCCCCCGGGAAGAGATCGGCGAGGGCGGCGCCCAGCCATGCCTCGTCGATGTCCACGGCGGGTGCACAGGCACGCGACAGGAAATCGGCAGCCACGCGCCCCTCGTCGCGCCAGTAACGCTCCAGGTAGAGGCTGCCTCCGACCAGCCGCAGCGGCCTGGGGGCCCCTTCGTCCTCCCCGACGTTGACCAGGGGGCTCCCTTCCAGGGCCTGGGCCCAGGCGGCCGGGGAGGGCCAGGGGAGCGCGCTCACTTCGGCACTGCTTGCAGCGCCCCCTGCGCCCTCGGCCACCACGGTCGAAGCCACAGTGGCCAGGTCGACGAGGACGTGGCCGGCGCGCGGGCCGCGCGCCGCCAGTGCGCCAGCCAGTGCAACGAGCGGGTCGGAGCACCCGCCCAGGTGCTGCATGACCCTGGCAGCGTGAACGTCGGCCGGGACGAGGATCCCAGCCCGGTTGAACTGGTGGAGAAGGTCATCGGGGGCCAGATCCAGTACAAGGGCCGGGCTGTAGGGGTCCTCCTGCGGCCCGGTCATCGTGCCTCGGGCCCAAGGACCGGCACCCACCGCCCGGCCAGCCATTCGGAGGTCTCGATGACCAGCGCCGTCGGGGGCTGCCACCAGAAGACGCCGGTGGGCGCGCTTGGACCACCGGCGACGGCTCGGGCCCCACCGCCATCGACCTCGCCCAGGGAGCCTCGGCTCGCCTTGCCCCCGCCGGGGCCAGGCATGCCCCGCAGGAAGAGGTAGAC
>JAKACE010000062.1 GCA_021821705.1 Actinomycetes bacterium
GAACGAACTGAGCGCCGTGGCGCCAGTGCAGGGCGTCCTCGGCGGCCCACACGAGTTCGCCCGGGACTTCTCGGCCGTGCACTCGCAGGTGTGCAGCGTCATCAGGGGCAAGCCCGAGCAGGTGCGCCTGGCCCTCGTGTGCCTGCTGGCTGGGGGGCACCTCCTGGTGGAGGACGTCCCCGGCGTCGGCAAGACCAGCCTGGCCAAGTCCATCGCCCGAGCTCTCGGGCTCTCCTGGGGCCGCGCCCAGTTCACCCCGGACCTGCTCCCCTCGGACGTGACGGGTGCCAGCGTCTTCGACCGGGCGGCCAACGACTTCGTCTTCAGGCCGGGTGCCGTGTTCGTCAACGTGCTGCTGGCCGACGAGATCAACCGTGCCTCCCCCAAGACCCAGGCCGCCCTCCTCGAGGCCATGGAGGAACGCCAGGTGACGGTGGACGCCAACACCTACGCCCTACCCGACCCGTTCCTCGTCATCGCCACCCAGAACCCCATCGAGCACGAGGGCACCTACCCCCTACCGGTGTCGGAACTGGACCGCTTCCTCATCAAGCTGCACCTCGGGTACCCGGACCGGGGGGCGACCCTGGAAATCCTGGCCGAGGAGCCCTCGACCCGGCGCCTGCCCGAGCTACCGGCCGCCTTCGGCCCGGGCCGGGTCGAGGCCATGTCTGCCTACGCCGCCAGCGTCTACGTCGCGCCGGCCCTCCAGGGGTACCTAGTCGACCTGGCCGAGGCGACCCGAGAGCACCCGGGCGTGCTCATCGGGCTGTCTCCCCGGGCCGTGCTCGGCCTGCAGCGTTGCGCCCGCTGCCTGGCCGCCTCCCATGGGCGCGACTACGTTGTGCCCGACGACGTGAAGGCCCTGCTCGGCCCCGTGGCCGAGCACCGCCTCGTCCTGTCCCCCGAGCTCGCGTACAGCGCCGGCTCGGCGGCGCGGGTGGTGACCGAGGTACTGGGCAGGGTGCCTGTCCCACTGCCGGCACCCCGGAAGGCCGGCGACGCCTGAAGGCCCCGCACAGGCTGGGGCCGGGCCTGCTCATGCCATGGCCGCCAAGGGGGTCAGGGCCACGGCGCGGGGCTGGTACGTAGGGACCGCCGCCATGGCCCTCGCCGTCCTGGGGGTGCTGGTAGGCGTCGAGGAGCTGTACGCGCTTGCGGCCTCGGCACTCGTGGCCCTGGCAGCCGCGGCGGCTTGGGCCCGGCGCCAGGAGCTGGCCCTGTCCGCCCAGCTGCTCGTGGCGCCGGGGCGGGCACCACAGGGCACCCCGGTGCAAGCCAGCGTGGGGCTGCTCAGCCTGGGCACGCGGGCCGCGCCGCCACTGGCCCTCGAGGTCCCCATCTGCCGCCAGGCCGGTGCCCACGCCGGGTCGCCCGCAAGAGCGGTCCTGTCCGCCGCCGCGATGACCCCGGGGGAGCAGGCCTGGGCCACCTTGCGCCTGCCGACCCAGGAGCGGGGCCTCTGGACCGTCGGACCTGTCCGAGCCCGCCTGACCGACCCTCTCGGGCTCTTCGAGCGCCGTTGGTCGGACAGCGTTGCGGCTGGCTTCGCCGTCCATCCCCATCTGGTGCGCCTGTGCCCCCTGCCCGGGTGGCGCGAGGGTGCCCAGGCGGACGCCTCGCGGCATCCAGGGGCCGCTGTCACCGACGAGCTCGACGGCTGGCGCGACTACGAGCCCGGGGACGACATGCGCCGGGTGCACTGGAAGCTGACAGCGAAACGGGACCGCTTGAGCGTCCGCCAGGACCTCGGCGCCAGGGCAACTTCCACCATTGTCCTGGTCGACCTCAGGGAGGACCACCACTACCCCGGGACCCTCGACACCTGTGCCGAGGCCGCCGCCAGCGTCCTGACGGCGCTCTTGCGCCCGCCCCTGGCCAGCGTCGTGTTGGCCACCACAGCGGGCCACGTCCATGGCCCGGCCCCCGTCCCGGTGCCGCCAGAGCTCCTCTACGACGCCCTCGCTGCGGCCGTACTGCACGAGGGCGCTGCCGCTGCTGCGCTCGCAACACCGGGCCGCCCCCTGCACCGCCCGGGCCAGGCGCCGGCATCGTTGCCGACCACGTCCGCCGACCTAGTGGTGGTCATAGCGGCCACGGCGGAAGCCGGCGAGGACCTCGCATCGTCCCTCCCCGTCGACAAGGGCCGCATCGTCGTCGTCGCGGCCTGCCAGAGGCCGCCAGGGGCCACGCCACTGGGGACCGTCCCCGCCGCTCGGACCGGGACAGCCATCACGGTGCTGTGGGCGGGCGCCGACCTGCCTGCCGCCTGGGCGGCGCTGGCGGCGTGGGGCACCCGGCCGCGGCCTTGGGCGACGCTCGCAGCGCGGGCAGGCGGCCAGGTTGCAGGCGACGGCCGTGCCGGAGCAGGCACCACCGTGCCTGGTGCGACCGGGCCTGGTGCGACCGGGCCTGGTGCGACCGGGCCTGGTGCGACCGGGCCTGGCGTGACCGTGCCTGGCGTGACCCCCGGGCCCCACGGTCCGCTGCCGCCCCGGCGGGACTGGTCGTGACGACCTACGGGGCGGAAAACCGCCCAGCAGCGGCTGGGCAAGCGGCGGCTGGGCAAGCGGCGGTGCGGGCCGCGCTCGCTCTGGGGACGTGGGGCATCGTCGTCGCAGCCGGCGCCGGTTTCGCCGGCGTCTACAGCACCGGGCAGTGGTTCGGGCCTTTCGCCCTGACCGCCGCCGCCGTCGTCGTCGGTGCCCATGCGGCCCGCCGCTTGCGCCTTCCCCTGCCAGCGGTGCTTCTTTGCGCAGCGGTCGCCGGCTGGTGGGCGGCGTCGGCCATGGTCGCACCGGGTGCCCTGCGAGCCGGCCTACCTCTCGGCAGAAGTTTCAACCGGCTCTCCTGGCTTTGGGCACAGGCGTCCCACCAGTTCGCCGGAAGCGTGGCGCCCGTGCCCGCCACGCCGGGCTTCGTGCTCTGGACAGCCTTGGGCGCGGGCCTCGTCGCACTGGCTACGGACTGGTTTGCAACCAGCGGGCACGCCGCCGGCTCGCTCGGCCCACCCGTGGCCCTTTTCGCCATCGCCTGCGCTCTTGGCACGGGGGCGCAGCGGGCCTGGGCGGTCCCCCTCTTCGTCTTCGCCGCTGCCGCCTTCCTCGCCCTACAGCAGTCGCTCGCCACCGGGCGCGGCGGCCGGCTGTCGCCGAGCGCAGCGCCCTACCCACTTCCTGTACCGCCTGGCGGAGCTTCCGGCACGGCCCCGACCACGCCGGTCACCCGCCGGTCGTACGGGTATGCCCGCGGCCTGGCCTTCGGCGCTCTGGCGGCGCTGGTGGCGCTGGCGGTCGTCCCGCTGCTCGGCCGCGACGGCACAGGCCCCGTGGGTTGGCGCGCCCACGGGCCCCAGGGAGTCCGGCTGACACCCAGCCCCCTGGTGAGCATGCAGGCCGACCTGATCGAGCGCACCAGGACGCCCGCCTTCCGGGTGCGCAGTTCTGCCGCCTCCTACTGGCGCCTGACCAGTCTCGACAACTTCAACGGCACGTCCTGGGAGGCTTCGGGATCGTACTCGAGCGTGCAGGGCCGCCTGCCCGGTGTGTCGACCCGGCCCGGTGCCCGCCAGGTCCGTGAATCGTTCCAGATCCAGGCCCTGGGGTCCCCCTGGTTACCGGTCGCCTTCCAGCCGGAATCGGTGAGCACCACCACCGGCGTCAGCTACGACCCCGCCTCGGACAGCCTGCTCACTGCGACCCCTACTGCGGACGGGCAGCGCTACGAGGTGACTGCCAGCCAACAGCTCGCCATGCTCTCGCCGGCCGCGCTCGCATCGGTGCCGCCGCTCGACGCGGCTGACACCACCTCAATGAAGCGCTACCTGCAACTCCCGGCTCTGCCCCCTACGGTCGCCGCACTGGCCCATGACCTGACCGGCACCGGCGCAAACGAGTACGCAAAGGCCCTCGCCCTGCAGGACTACTTCCATCGCCCGCCCTACACCTACACCCTCGAGCCGCCTCCCGGGCCGTCGCCCAGCGCGCTGGTCAACTTCCTCTTCTACACCCACGCCGGTTACTGCCAGCAGTACGCGGGCGCCTTCGCAGTCCTGGCCCGGGCCGCCGGCATCCCGGCACGCGTCGCCGTCGGCTTCGCAACCGGCACCGAGGTCGCTCCCCATCTCTGGCAGGTCGTCGATGGCGACGCCCACGCCTGGCCCGAGGTCTGGTTCCCCACGCTCGGGTGGGCCCCTTTCGAACCGACCCCGTCCTTCGCCATTCCGGCCGCAACCCAGTACACCGGTCAGGGAAGCGGCGCGGGAGCGCAGCCCTCGCAGGCAACACCGGCGCCCGGCAGTCCCTATGCGGGCTCCGCTCCAGCGGCTGCGGGTCAGCGTTACCCGGCGGCCGCCCACCGGGCCAATACATCGGCGCCGCTCCTGGCTCACCACGGCGCCAGCGCGGTGACCGGCCCAGCCCGGAGCGGACC
This sequence comes from Actinomycetes bacterium, assembly GCA_021821705.1. Taxonomy (GTDB): domain Bacteria; phylum Actinomycetota; class Acidimicrobiia; order Acidimicrobiales; family Palsa-688; genus JAJZMF01. The sequence goes on from JAKACE010000062.1 coordinate 4,432, forward strand.
GTCCCCGTGGTGGCTGAGCATGCTGGCGGCCATCCCGGCAGGCCTGCTTGCCTTCAACCGGGCTGGGCGGCACCGGCGCCACCGGCGCAGGCTCGGGCACCTCGGGCTCAAAGGCGGCCCCGCCGGCGAGGGCCACCCTGCGGCCGCCCCACTGGCTCTTTTGTGCTGGGCCGAGTTGGGCGACGAACTGGCGGCCTTCGGCCTGGGCGCGATGCCGGCCGAATCGCCTAGTGAATTCGCCGACCGAGCCGGCAGGGCGCTGGACGCAGCCGCTCGCCCGCTTTCTGTCTCGTTCCAACTGGAGCAGCTGGCCGAGCTGGTGAACGCGGCTGCTTATGGACCTGGCGACATCGCCGACGCCGAGCTGGCGCGAGCCCGCGCCTGGGCGTCGCAGATCCGGCACTTGGCCCGCATGGTCACTCCGCTCCACCGCCGCCTGGCGGGCGCGCTGGACCCCCGGACGGGTTGGACCGACCCGCGGTAGCGGGGTAGCTCAGGCCGTCTCGCTGCTCTGGGCCGGCGGGAAACCGAAAGTGGGCGGTTGTGGCGGCGCGGCGACGTACATGTGCGCCGACCAGTCCTCGTCCGTACGCCCGTCGAGCTTGACCTGCCAGCGGTAGATACCGGGCGCAAGGGGAAGCCCGACGGGGAGCTCCATCATCGCCGAGGCCCTGCCCGGGAACCCGGTGGGCACGCCGGACGGGCTGGGAACGATGATCTGCTGCTCCAAGCGTACGGCTTGGGGCCCGAGCGGACCGGGCACGGACACAACACCGCCGTCGTCGTCAACCAGCTCGATCTCGAGCAGGTGGGGGCGGTTGCACATGGCCAGCTCGGCTTCCAGGAACACCACAACCGTCTGCGGCCCTGTCACCAGTGGCACGCCGACGGCTCCCGCTCCCGGCGTGACCGGGCGCCGCAGTTGGGTCATCGCCCAGCCGACGTTCAGCAGGTTGACCGTACCGGTCTGAGGGCTCTGCGTACCACGGTCCGCCAGCAGGACGTAGATCTTCACCTGCACAACCTAGTGCCGCGGCGGGCCCCTCGGCTCAGCCGGCGCGCGGAGGTGCCGGGGGACGACGCCGGCGGCCGGCTCGCCACTGCGCGAGCGCCTGCCACAGCGTGGCGTCCGGGGGCACGACGTCCTCGGCACCCTCGCGCCGCATGGCGGCGCGCAGCCAGTGGTCCTCGAGGAGGCGGCGCACACTCTGCACCAGCTTGACCGTAGAAACGAGCATGGCCAGGAAGCCGACCACGCCCACCAGCCAGGAGGAGGCAAACGACACCAACAGGCAGACCAGGCCGACCAGGAAGCCCACGGCAGCGCGCTTGGCGGCGCGCACGGCGTCGCGCGGGTCGACAGGTGTGCGCAGCGCCCGAGCCAAGCCGTGCTCATGCTCGAACTGGCGCTCGATCTGGCGCAGCATGCGCTGTTCGTGTTCCGAGAGCGGCACTGCTACTGCACCTCCGTGCCGTCTGTCAGTTGTGAGCGGACATCCATATCTCTGGCACTCGCGCTGGTCTACCTGCTGGACCCAAGCTACACCGGCCTGCGCCCGATTTAGGGTCGGCCCCGGCCCGGGCGCACGGCTCGCCGGCCCGGCCATCCCCGGATGGGTGCGCTACGGCGGCCCCCGTGGACGGGGTCGCTTGACATCGATGTCAGACAACCGTCCTGCGCAAAGGCTGTCTCGCCTTTGCGAGCAGCCGTGCGACCACGCAAGGCGGCTATTGTGACCCGCGACAGCCCGGACTGCCCGGGCGAACGCACTTGGGAGAGCCCGATGGCAACCTCTGCGAACGACGCACGACCCTGGCCGGCGCAACCAGCGTTGTGGCTCGGGACCAACTTCTGGTCCCGCGCCGGAGGCCCTCGCATGTGGGCGCGCTACGACGGCGACGTGGTCCGCCAAGAGCTGGCCGTGCTCGCCGAGCACGGGTGCACGCTCACGCGCTCGTTCTGCTACTGGCCGGACTTCATGCCTGCTCCCGAGACCCTGGACGAAGAGGTCATGGAGCGGTTCGTCGACTTCCTCGACCTGCACCAACAGGCAGGCATGTGGACGGTGCCGACCTTCATCGTGGGCCACATGTCCGGCGAGAACTGGGACCCGGCGTGGCGCGACGGCCGCGACCTCTACCGGGACGTGTGGTTGGTGGCCCAGCAGGCGTGGTACGTCGCCGCCGTCGCCGGGCGTGTCGCCGAGCACCCCGCCATCGCCGGCTGGCTGCTCTCGAACGAGATGCCCATCTATGGGCGCGGCGGCGACGAACCCTCGGTCACCGCCTGGGCCCGGCTGCTGGTGCAGGCCCTACGCTCGGTGGGCGCCAGGCAGCCGGTGAGCACGGGCGACGGTGCGTGGGGCGTCGAGATGACCGGCAACGACAACGGCTTCTCGTTGAGGAGACTGGCCGGTGCCGTCGACTTCGTCGGCCCCCACGTTTACATCGCCTCCGACGACCCGGTCCGCCAGATGCTGGCGGCGGCGTTCGCGTGCGAGCTGGCGGCGGTGGCGGGTAAGCCTGTCGTGCTCGAGGAGTTCGGGCTGTCATCGGACATGGCCTCGGGGGAGCAGGCCGCTCACTACTACCGCCAGGTCCTGCATTCCTCGCTCCTGGCCGGGGCCAGGGGCTGGATGGCCTGGAACAACTGCGACTACGACGCTCTTGCCTCCCAGGACCCCTACCGCCACCACCCCTTCGAGATGCACTTCGGGATCACCGACCACGCCGGCCGGCCCAAGCCGCAGGCCCTCGAGGTGGCCCGTTTCTCCAAGCTGGTGCAGCACCTCACCCGGTCCGGTTTCCAAAGGCCGGACGGCGACGTTGCCATCGTGGTGCCCGAACACCTCGAGCGCTCCGAGGCGTCATGGTCGAGGTACTCGCGTTCGGACATCCCACCCCATCTCTTCCAGGCCTACATCGCCGCCCGGGAGGCGGACCTGCCCGTCAGCTTGACCTGGGAGCGCGACTTCCGGCCCCCCGCCGGAGAGGGCCTGGGCGTGCAGATGCCCGAGCCGGACGGGCCGAGGCTCTATCTGCTGCCGTGCGCCAAGATGACGACGACGGGTGGTGCCCAGACCCTCCTGGCCCGGGCACGTGCCGGGGCCACCGTGTACGCCTCCTACTTCACCGGTTCGGGCCAGGAGCAGATCGGGCCGTGGATGCCATGGATGGAGCAGATTTTCGGGGTCACTCACAAGCTTCGTTACGGTATGGCGGACATGGTCGACCAGGACAGAGTCGAGCTGGTCTTCGTGAGCGCCCTGGGCGACATACCCGCCGGGACGCGCCTCGAGTTCCCGGTCGCCGGCGAGGGCTATGCCCGCTCCTACCTGCCGGTCGAACCGGCGTCAGCCGAGGTGCTGGCCGTAGATGGCTCCGGGCGCCCCGCGCTGTTGCGCAACGCCGACGGCGCCGGCTGGATGGTGCTGTGCACCTACCCGCTCGAGCACTTCGCCTCCGCCCGGCCGGGGGCAAACCCGGAGCCGACCTGGAGGCTCTACTCGGCGCTCGCAGCGGAGGCAGGGGTCGACCGCCGCCTGCGGGCCGACAGCCCTCTCGTCAGTGTCGGCCGGCTCGGCACCAAGGCCGGGGACGGCTACCTGGCCATCAACCTCTCCCCTGTCCGGGTCGAGTCGGCGCTGTCCACCAGCGAGGGCCGAGCCCTGCTCGCCTTGCCCGGTTACGACGCCGACGACGGCGGGGCGCGGCTCACCGAGGTCGACAAGCTCTCGCTCGGCCCTTACGAGGTGGCCCTCGTCTACCTCGAAGCCTGAGACCGTCAGCCGTCCCGGCACGGCCAGGGCCCGCAGCGCAGCCACAGGCG
>JAKACE010000063.1 GCA_021821705.1 Actinomycetes bacterium
ACGCACGTCCTCCGGTCCGAAATTGCTGGAAAAAGGCAGGCAAACCCGTTTGGCTACCAGGCGGGACCAGCTCCTGGCCGGGGGCACCCGGGTGTCTGGCAGGTATTACCAGGCGGTCCAGCGGGCCGATTAGCGGCCAGCCACCTCCGAGGTCCCAGTTCGACAACTACTCAGCTGGACCACCTCCTTTCTTCGGTATGCCAACTATACCCCGGCCGTCCGGCAGTGGTGGCAAATATGTACCCGCGCTCGGGCTCTTCGTTGTTGCCAGCCCGATGTCTGCTCAGACCGGATCCCCGCCCGCACCGGACGCCACGGCGGTGACCGGGCCCGCGTTCGCCTGGTTCAGCCGTTGGCCGCGCCGTGTGCCTGGGTCAGGGTTCGCGCAACCAGGCGCTCACTACTTTGCGCACCCGCTCGAAGTTGTAGTCGACGTAACTCTCGGCCGCCGCCTGCAGCTCGAAGCGGCCCGGGTCGGGGGACAGGACAGGCAGGGGGCGGCGGGTGGCTGGCAGTGCGCCGGCCCGAGTGCCGCCCCCAACCGGCGACAGGGCTCGGCCCGCAGCAGGCCCCGAGCCGGCCGTGGTCGCCGACCTGGTGCCGCCTACGGAACGGGTACCGCCCAGGGCGGGTGCCCGGTTGCGGTCCCGCCTGGGGGACATGGCGCCGCCCGGTCCCGGTGAGCGGCCCTCGTCCAGGGAGTGCCGCCTGGGCCTTTGTCCCGCGTGGGCCTGGTCCTCCTCGCTCGAGCCGTGGCCGCCACGGGCCCCGCTCTCCCGGGCGTCAGGATCGGCCAGCGGAGGTGGCAGGAACAGGTCGAAGCCCATCATGTCCATGGCCGGCCCTCCATGAGCCACGGCCACGCCGCTAAGCCTGGGGCGCTGCCTGGTGACATCCGTGTTCAGCCTCCGTCGCCCGAGGCTCCGCCTCGGGCCGCGGCCCCCAGCAAAGGGGCTCTCCACCTACAGGTTACCCACAGGCCGGTCGGAGCCCAAGCACGCCCGAGGGGATGAGGAAAGACCGGCAAAGGCGCCGGCGGCTCGGCCCGCCACCTGGGCGAGGCTCCCACGGCTGGGCACCCCTGGGCCTGGGCACCCCTGGGCCTGGGCACCCCTGGGCCGGGGCACCCCTGGGCCGGGGCACCCCTGGGCCGGGGCACCCCTGGGCCTGGGCATCGCATTTGCACTACGGCTGTAGGGATAATTCGCCCGGTCGCCTATCATGACGAGGATGCCCAGCTCCCTTCCCGCCCCCGGCACCGGGCCGGACAGCCCTGCCGGCACCCAGGCCGAGCCATTGTTCGAGGTGAGGGACCTCCACGTGAGCGTCCAGGGCACCGAGATCCTCCGGGGCGTCGACCTGGTCGTGCCCGAGGGCGAGCTGCACGCACTCATGGGGCCCAACGGGAGCGGCAAATCGACACTGGCCAAGACGCTTCTCGCCTCCCCCGGCTATGAGGTGACCCGGGGCCAGGTCCTCTACAAAGGCGAGGACGTGACCGGTTGGCCCACAGAGGCCCGGGCCAAGGCGGGCATGTTCCTGGCCTTCCAGTACCCCGAGGAGGTACCGGGCGTCCCGCTCGTACAGTTCCTGCGCCAGGCCCTCTCGGCCCGCAAGGGAGTGGAGCTGTCGGTCCTGGAGCTGCGCCTCACCGTCATGGAATGGATGCGCAAGCTCGACATGGATCCGTCCTTCGGGGACCGCTACCTGAACGATGGGTTCTCCGGGGGCGAGAAGAAGCGCAACGAGGTTCTCCAGATGGCCGTCCTGGAACCGGAGCTGGCCATCCTGGACGAGACCGACTCGGGCCTCGACATCGACGCCCTCCGGGTCGTGGCCAACGGGGTGCGGGAGGTCCGAAGTGCCCGGCCCGGCCTCGGCGTCCTGGTTATAACCCACTACCAGCGCATCCTCGACTACCTGGCTCCTGACAGGGTGCACCTCCTGGTCAACGGGCGTATCGTCGATAGCGGTGGCCCCGACTTGGCGAGGCGGCTGGAAAAGGAGGGCTACGAAGCGTGGAGGTGACCGGCCAGGGCGGCGCCCCCCTCGACGTGGCCCGGATCAAGAAGGACTTCCCCATCCTCGACCGTCGTGTGCACGGCAAGCGGCTGGTCTACCTCGACTCCGCCGCCTCATCACAAAAGCCGCTCTCTGTGTTGGAGGCGATGACCCGCTACTACGAGACGACGCATGCCAATGTGCACCGGGGCGTCTACCAGATCGCCCAGGAAGCCACCGAGCTCTACGAGCAGGCCAGAGCCAAGATGGCCGCTTTCATAGGGGCCTCGGGGCCGGACGAGGTCGTCTTCACCAAGAACGCCACCGAGGCGGTCAACCTCGTCGCCTACAGCTGGGGACGGGCCAACCTCGGACCTGACGACGCCCTGGTGACCACCGAGATCGAGCACCACGCCAACTTCGTGCCCTGGCTCCAGCTGCGCCAGGAGCGGGGCACCGACGTGCGGGTGCTGCGCCTGCAACCGGACGGTTTCCTTGACCTGAGCCACGCCGAGGAGCTTCTCCAGGGGGCCAAGCTCCTGGCCGTCACCGCCGCCTCCAACGTGCTCGGCACGCTGCCGCCAGTGCGCCGGTTGGCGGACATTGCGCACGCCGCAGGAGCGCTGGTGCTCGTCGACGGCGCCCAGTACGTCCCCCACCTGCCCACGGACGTGGGCGAGCTCGGCGCCGACTTCCTGGCCTTCACGGGCCACAAGATGCTCGGCCCCACCGGCATCGGCGGGCTCTGGGCACGGCGTGAGCTGCTCGAGTCCATGCCGCCGTTCCTGACCGGGGGCGAGATGATCCGCGACGTCCGTCTCGACGGCTTCCTCGCCAACGACGTGCCCTGGAAGTTCGAGGCCGGTACCCCGCCGATAGCCGAGGCGGTCGGGCTCGCCGCCGCGGTGGACTACCTGAGCGCCCTCGGCATGCCGGCTGTGCGCGCCCACGAGGAGGCGCTCACCTCCTATGCCATGTCCGCCCTGCACGAGCGCTACGGGGAGCACCTTGTCATCCACGGCCCCCTCCCGGCACATCGCCGGGCCGGGATCGTCAGCTTCGCCTACAAGGACGTCCATGCCCACGACATGTCCCAGGTCCTCGACCAGGCCGGGATATGCGTGCGGGCGGGCCACCATTGCGCCAAACCGCTCATGCGCTGCCTCGGAGTGGGCGCCACCGCCCGGGCCTCGTTCTCGGTGTACAACGACGAGGCCGACGTGGACGCCCTGGTGGACGCCATCGGCCAAGCCGATACGCTGTTCGGTTGAACGGAGACCAATGCCCGGCCTTGAAGACCTCTACCGCGAGATAATCCTCGACCACTACCGCAACCCCCGCAACCGCGGGGAGCTGGAATCGCCGCCCGCGGTGCGGGCGGAGGGCTTCAACCCCCTCTGCGGTGACGAGATCGTCGTCTACCTAGCCGTCGACGGCGAGCAGATCACGGACGTCAAGATCGCGGGCCAGGGCTGTTCCATCTCGCAGTCGTCCGCCTCGATGATGTCCGCCGCCGTCAAGGGGAAGACCGTGGCCCAGGCCCGTTCCACGATCAAGGCCTTCCGTGCCATGATGTCGCTGCACGGTCGGGCGTTGGACGGCGCCGGGGACGGCCCTGCCGGCGACGGCCTAATCGGCGCCGGCGACGGTCAGGGCGTCGGCGGTGACCAGGGCACCGATGACGAGCGAAGCGGTGCCGAGGTGGCCGCCGCCGAGGGCGTCGTCCTGGGTGACCTGGAGGCGCTCCAGGGCGTGGTCAAGTTCCCGGTTCGGATCAAGTGCGCCACCCTGTCGTGGCACACCCTGGCGCAGGCGCTCGACGAGGCGGCCACCCGGGCCTGAGACCGCCACCGCCATGGGCGGGCGACGGCCGGTGCGCGTCCGACGAGGGGGCCCGCGGCCCCGTGTACGCGAAACGGGCGCCGGCTGGCGGCGCTGCAGTGTCGTGTAACGGGCCCGCTTACCCGCCCGGCACAGGGGGCACGTCGAGGCCCCATTGGCGCAGCCCGTGCTCCATGCGCTCCACCACCGTCTCCACCACGGCCACCCTGGCGTAGTGCTTGGACTCTCCCGCCACCACGTCCCAACGGCACCCAGGATGGTCGGTGTGGCGGAGCATGTCCTGCACCGCCTCCTCGTATGCCGCCCGCTTCTCCCGGTTGCGCCAGTCCTCCGACGTGAGCTTCCAGCTCCTCAGCGGGTCCTCGCGCCGGGCCTCGAAGCGGGCCAACTGCTCCTCGGGGGAGATGTGCAGCCAGAACTTGACCAGGGTCGTACCATCGTCCACCAGGGCCGACTCGAACGCCACGATGTCCCGGTAGGCCTGGTGCCACTGGTCCTTGGAGGCAAAGCCCTCCACCCTTTCGACCAGGACGCGGCCGTACCAGGAGCGGTCGAACACGGCCATACCTCCCCACCCCGGGAGGTTGTCGTTGAAGCGCCAGAGGAAGTGGTGGCGCTTCTCGCGCGCCGTCGGCGCCGAGTAGGACTGCACCCGCACGTGACGGGGGTCGAGGTTCGTCACCAGGCGCTTGATCGCGCCACCTTTGCCTGCGGCGTCCCATCCCTCGAAGACCACGCAGACGGGCGGGCCCGTCTTGCCGCTGCCTATGAGGCCGGCCGTCAGCAGCCGCAGGTGCAGGAGGTGCCTCTGCAGGCGCGCCAGGCGTTGCTCGCTCTCCTGGGCGGACATTCGCAGGGACAGGTCGACGTCCGAGAGGCTGGCCATGACGCCAATTCAAGCGGGCCGGCGGCTGTGGCGTGCGCGATGCGCGCAAGGCGGCGACCTTCGGCCCTACTGCCCTAACGCCCTGAGGGGTGCCAGGCACGACCTGAGCCACGAGAGCGCGGTCGTTGCCCGGCTTCGAGCACGGCCTGCTGGAGTGCCTGCTCCAGAGCCTGCCCGGCCTCGTTGACCACGGCTTCGGCCCTCCTGGCCACGACCAGGCGGCGTTGGGCTATGGCCGGGCCGAGAGCCAGGTCGGCGCTGTCGCCACGCCGCGGTGCCGCAGGCAGCACGGTCCAACCGAGGCCGACGCGGACCATCTCCCGTAGCACCTCGGGCTGGTGCGACTCGGCCACCACGTCGAAGGGCGCACCCAGGCGCCGCAGGGCCTGCTGGATCACCAGGCGGGTGTGAGCACCCGCAGGGAACATCACCCAGGGCCCCCACTCGCGCGGCGGCCGGTCCAGGCTGCGCCGGTCCGGCGCGTGGACAAACAAGGGCTCGCTTGTCAGCGGCACCGTGACTACGGGCTCGGCCAGGCTCGGGGGCGCGACGCAGACCGCGAGGTCGAGCTCGGCCCGCCTGAGCAGCTCGAGCAGGGCGCCGGACGTGGTGACGGTGAGGCGCAGGTCGAGGTCGGGGCGCTGGGCACGAAAGTGCCGCAGGGCTTGCGAGAAGTGGACGACAGCGGCAGCGTCGATCATCCCGACGCGCAGCGGCCCGGACCTCCCCTCGCGTACCTGGTGGGCATAACGGGCCAGGTCCAGCGTGCGGGCCACCACTTCACGGGCGTGGGCCAACACCGGCGCGGCCGACGCCGCCAGCACGCGACGGCGCCCGTCCCGCTCGAACAGTGGGATGCCCACACGCCTCTCGAGCTCGGCCAGGCCCTGGCTCATGGCGCTCGGCGTCACTCCCACAGTTGAAGCGGCGACAGCCCATGTGGGCGCATCGGCCACTGCGACCAGGTACTCGAGCTGCTGCACGGTCAGGTTGGGCACGGCAGGACCGCTCCCCGCCGGCGGTGTGGGCATGCCAGCTACCATAGTTCAGCGAGTCTGAACATAACTTGACTTATGGTTAGACTTGTTTACACTTGTCACATGGCAAGCTTGCGTACTATCGCTCCAGCTACCGGGCGCCTCGGCGTCCTCACCCCCGGGTTGGGCGCGGTGGCCTCGACTTTCATGGCCGGCGTCCTGGCCGCCCGTTCGCACGGTGCTACGCCGATCGGCTCCCTCACCCAGATGGCCCACATCCGGCTCGGCAATCGCGACGAGGGGCGCAACCCGCTCATCAAGGACTTCGTCCCCCTGGCCTCCCTCGACGACATCGTCTTCGGGGCCTGGGACCCGATCTCGCCCAACGCCCTGGAAGCCGCCCGCACGGCCGGCGTCCTGGAGGACCGTGACCTGGCGGCGATCTCAGGTGACCTCGAGGGGATCGTCGCCATGGACGCGGTCTTCGACCAGAGCTGGGTCAGCCGGCTGACCGGCACCCGGGTCAAGACGGGCGCGTCCAAGATGGCGCTGGCCGAGCAGTTGATGGCCGACATCGAACGTTTCCGGGTCGACAACGCCTGCGACCGCCTCGTCATGGTCTGGTGCGCATCGACCGAGGCCTACCGCGACCTGTCCGAGGCCCACCAGAGCATCGAAGCCTTCGAGCAGGGCCTGCGCGACAGCGACCCGGCCATCTCACCGAGCCAGATCTACGCTTACGCCGCCATCATGTCGGGCGTGCCGTTCGCCAACGGAGCACCCAACCGCAGCTGTGACCCTCCCTGCATGGTGGCCCTGGCCGAGCGCGAGGGCGTGCCCATCGGCGGCAAGGACTTCAAGACGGGCCAGACCCTGATGAAGACGATCCTGGCCCCCGGCCTCAAGGCCCGCATGCTCGGCTTGCGCGGCTGGTACTCGACCAACATCCTCGGCAACCGCGACGGCGAGGTGCTCGACGACCCCGAGAACTTCAGGTCCAAGGAGGTCTCCAAGCTCGGCGTGATCGACACCATCCTGCAGCCCGAGGCCTACCCCGAGCTGTACGGCAACATCGACCACGTCGTGCGGATCAACTACTACCCTCCGCGTGGGGACAACAAGGAGGGATGGGACAATATCGACATTTTCGGCTGGATGGGCTATCCGATGCAGATAAAGGTCAATTTCCTCTGCCGTGACTCCATCCTCGCCGCTCCGCTCGTCCTCGACCTGGCCCTTTTCTTCGACCTGGCCGCCCGCGCCGGCGAGAAAGGAGTCCAGGAGTGGCTCAGCTTCTACTTCAAGGCCCCGATGACCGCCGAGCCGGCCCTCGACGCCGAGCACGACGTCTTCATCCAGCAGATAAAGCTCAAGAACACCCTCCGCGAATGGATGGGAGAGGAACCGGTCACTCACAGCGAGGCTTGACGCGCCCGCGGCGGCAAGCCTGGGGGAGCCTTTGACAAAGGCGGCGCCGTCGACAAAAATCCGCCTTCGCCGCGTTCCGTGCCGGGCACCTGGACTGCAGCCGTAGCCTCTCTACGAGCCCGTGGACGACCGGGTGCTGGCGAGCCGGCGCCGTGGGTTCATGCCCGGCGGCCTGGACAAGCCGCCGCCGGCCCTCCGTCAGCGCCGACCGTACGCGACGCTGGACCTTATTGCTCCCAGGCTATGTTCGTGGTCAGGAGGCCGGGATCTGCCAGCCCTGGCCCTCCGCGATCTCCTTGCATGTGGGGCACAGCGGGTAGCGCTTGGGGTCACGGCTCGGGACCCACACCTTGCCGCACAGGGCCCGCACGGGTGTGCCCATGACGACGCCCTCGGCAACGGTGGGGCCCGCCGCCACGAACTCGCCGTCCTCCTGGTCGACCCCCTCGAGCACGATGTGGGCCATCCGCTCGTGGTCACCGTCGAGCTGGGGCTTGGGCGGTGCGACGTGTACCTCAGGCTGCATGACGCTCATAGCACAAGGCTACCGTTCCCCTACGCGCCCGCACCGGCGGGACCAGGACAGCGCCACCGCTCGTGGGCGGGCCCGCGTTCCAAGGCCCCACTTCGGGACGACTCGAACGGCGTCGAGGCGCCAGGGGTCGCCAAGGCCGCGGCCGCTCGAGCGGTTTTTCGCCAGGCCCTAACGGGGGCCGAGGGCGGGCAGGCCGTCGATGCTGGTGATGTTCTTGTCGGCCTGGTACCTGGCTATCCCGTCCGCTCCCTTGCGGGCCGCCCACTCGTCCATGGTCGTGCGGTGTCCCTCGAAGGCCATGAGGGGCACTCCGTAGCCGCACGAGTCCGCCACCCGCTCGAGTTCGAGCACGATGATGCTTCGCGTGCCGACGCCGTCGGGGTCGCCACCGGCAGCGCGCACCCACTCGGCCAGCCCCGCCCATTCCCCGTCGGCGGGGAAGACGGCACGGGCCCGCCCGTGCAGGCGCACTATGCGCGGCGGCCCGCTGAAAGCGCAGGCCATGATGACGAGGCGCCCGTTTTCGCGCAGGTGGGCGATCGTCTCGGCACCACTGCCGGTC
>JAKACE010000064.1 GCA_021821705.1 Actinomycetes bacterium
CGACCATGGTCATGGCCGAGGCGCCCTTCCTGGTGGCCCTGGTCCTGGCCCTGCTGGCCGTGGACGCCTGGGAGCGCCGGCCCGGTTGGCGCCCGGCTGCCGCCAGCGTGGTGGTCCTGGCCTACGCGGTGTGGCTCAAGGAGGCGGGGGTGGGGCTGCTGGTCGGCTTGGGCCTGTACTGGGCGTGGCGGAGGAGGTGGGGGCGCTTGGTCTGGACGGCGGCCGGCTCGGCGCTGCTGCTCGGCCCCGGAGTGGTGGCGCGCCTCATGTCGGACGGCAGCCTGCTCGGCAACCGCTACACCGGCGAGATAACCAACCCCGGAGGCAGCTTCCCGGGCGCGCTGGCTTCCGAGGTGATGAGCAACATCTGGTCGTACCTGCAGGGCGTGCTGCGCTCTTCGGTGCTCCCGGCCGGTAACCCGCTGGCCAGTGGTGGCCCCGTCCACTGGATGGTCATAGCGGTAGGCGTGTCCGTCCCGGTCCTGGGCGCGCTCGGGGCGGTGGTCTGGTACCGGCGCAGGCCGGCTGCCGAGACCTGGATGGTCGGGGTCTACTTCCTCGAGACCCTCGCTTACCCCTTCAACAACCAGCGCCGGGTGATCCTCGTCCTGCCCGTGGTCACGCTCTGGTACGTCGTGGGCGTCCACGCTGCGTGGTGCTGGGTCTGGCGGGCTGCCTCCCGTGGGGCGCGCCAGGCGGTGACCCGCCGTGCCGTCGCCGTGGCCGGGGTGGCCGCAGCCCTGGCCGCCACGGTGGGCCCCAGCGTGCCCGGTTTCGGCGCCAACTACCTGTTCGGAGCCCACCTGCAGAGCTCCCGCTTCGTCGGCGCCCCTGCCATCACCATGCTCTCGGCGCTGGGTCAGGCCGCGTCAGTCGTGGAGACGGACTATCGGGGCAGCGTCGCCTATTTCACCGGGCACCGCACGGCATGGTCCGCCTTCACCGTCACGACGGGACAAGGGCCGACGGCCTCGGAAGACCTCGGCAACTGCACTGTGCGGGATGTGGCGCCCAGGCTCCGTGCCGACGGAGCAAGCTTCTTGCTGCTTGGGGACCTCAACTTCCCCGGCTACATCGACAACCCCTGCCTGCTGGGCCTGGCGTCGGCGCAGACCACCGCCCGGGCCATCGGTGCCGTGCGGCTCCTGGCGAGCAACGTCGACCAGGACTCCGTTTTCGAACTGTTGGGGCCGGCGAGCGCCCAGCCCGGCCTGCTCGACCGGACCTCGGGCGTCAGGCCCACGACTGGTGCAGGCGTGCCGTCGAAGGTGGTGCGCATGCCGGGGAACGGTTCGGGCGACCACGGCTTCCACGCCTACACGGTGCCGCCGCGAGGAGGTCACGCCAGCGCCGTGTGGAAGTTCGCCCGGCCGGGCGTCGTAACGCAGCTGAGCTTGGGGCTCGCTTACGCAACGGCACCCGTTCGCTCTACGGAACTGTCCCTCGAAGTGGCACCGGGCCGGTGGGCCCCGGTGGCCACGGCGGCCGGAGCGGTGGGCCCGGGTGGCGCCCAGCCCTACCTGCTGGCGTTGCCGGGGCGCCGCGCTCTGGCGGCCCGGGTGACGGTGTACACCACGGGGCCGGCGACGATCGGCCTGCTGCAGGCCATCGGCCCTCGAAGCTGACAGCCGCCGGGGCCCGGGTGCGCCGACCTGCCGGCCCGTCCCCTCAGGCGCCTGGCAGGACCACCGGCTTGACCGACAGGGGATCCCGCCGGCTGGCGTAGAGGGCCTCCTCGACCTGGGCCAGGCTGTAATGACCGGTGACCAGGGCGTCCAGGTCAACGTCACCCGCAGATGCCAGGGCAATGGCCGTCGGGTAGGTGTTGGCATACCGGAAGGTGCCTGAAAGCTCGATCTCGCGCCTTTGCATGTAGGAAAGCGGGAGCGGCACCTCGGTACTGGCCGACATGCCGAAGACCACGGCGCGTCCACCCTCCCTGAGCCCCCGCAGGCCGGCGTGCAAGGCCGGCGTCGCTCCCGAGCACTCGACAAGCACGTCGGCGCCCAGTCCGGCCAGCGACCGGCCTCCCGCCGAGACGTCCTCGACATGGGTGGCACCCATCCGGCTGGCGAGAGCCAGGCGTGAGGGTACGGTGTCGCTGACCACCACCTGCGCTGCTCCGGCGCGGCGGGCCACGGCCGCCACCAATAGCCCGATGGGGCCTGCACCTGTTACGAGCACCCGGTCGCCGACCGACAGGCGGGCCTTCCATGCCGCGTAGACGCCCACACTCAGAGGCTCTATGAGCGCGGCGGCGTCGTCCGACATGGTGTCCGGCACGGGGTAGCAGAAGTCCTGGTCGTGGACAACGTAGCGGGCGAAGGTGCCGTCGACCGGTGGTGTGGCGAAGAAGCGCACGTCGGGGCAGAGGTTGTACTCGCCGCTACGGCATGCCCGGCACCGACGGCATGGGACCCCCGGTTCCATGGCCACCCGCTGGCCCGGCTGCAGCTGCGAGGCACCGGGGCCCAGCTCGACTACGACGCCGGATGCCTCGTGACCCAGGACAAGGGGACCGTCAACGGTCAGCTCGCCGATGCGGCCCTCTGTGAACCAGTGCACGTCCGAGCCGCACACGCCCACCGCCGACACCTCCACGAGGACCTGGCCCGGCCCGGGCCTCGGTACGGGGCGTTGCTCGATCTCGATCCGGCCAGGGACAACCATGACGGCCACCGGTGCTGTTGCCACACCGCCTACCGTAGTGCCGTGGCCAGGCAACGCGAGCCGGGGTGGTACGCCGAGCCCGGCGCGCCCGGCCGCTGGCGCTGGTGGGACGGCGAGGCTTGGACCGAGCATTCGGCAGACCCCTACGCCCGGTCGGCAGCGGGGGGCCAACCCCCAGGCGGGCCACGATCAGGCGGGCCACCATCAGGCGGGCCACGATCGGGCGGGCCACGATCGGGCGGGCCGGCGGCAGGCGGGCCGGCGGCAGGGCTGGGAGCGGTGCACGCCCGCCGCGATACACCACCTGCAGGTACGCCGGCCACGGCCGCGCCGGGGCCGGGGAAGGGCCCGAGGCCGGGCCGCTCCGGTGGCGCCGGAGCCGGTCGTGGTCCCACGTCCGGGAGCGCAGGCCCTGGCCCCCGGGCGGCGGGTGGGGCCCATGGCAGCGGAGCTGTGTTCGCCAAGCGCTGGGTAGCCGTCCTGGCCGCTGCCGCCCTCCTGGTCGTGGTGCTTGTGCTGGTGCTGGGCGGCGGTGGCCCGACGCTGTACTGGCACGGGCAGCACTTCGTGGGCGGTGACGCCGCCCTCTCCCGGGGCGAGCAGGCGATGAAGCAGGTGGCGGCCGACGACGAGGGGGCCACCACGGCCGGGAGCAGGTGCTACTTCAGCCTGCCCCTCAGTGGGTCCCACGACGTGTCACCTTTCATTCGTTGCGGGCCGGTCCTGCTCCCGTGGTCGCGCCAGGACCGCCCCTGGCTGACCTTTCCCCTGTCAGCGGCGACAACCAGCGGCGGGGCACCGCGGTTGTCGGTGCAGACGTCGCCGCTGCCGTCGGTGACGGTGGCGCTCGACAAGGCAGAGGTGCTCGTGCGCCCCGGTGGCGGCGCCCCGCAGGGCTCGGGCGGACTGAGCGTCCCCGACGTGCCCCGCCAGCCCTCCGGCTGGACGGGCACCCTGAGCTCACCGCCGGCGACGCTGGCGTCAGCTCCGGCCGGGTCGTTGGCAGTGGCCTGGGCGCAGTCGTACCGGCTGCTCGCCTACGGGCAGGCAGGATGGCTCCCCGCCCACCTGAGCCCGACGGCGCTGAGGGCGGCCGTCGTGCCGGCCAACAGCGCCTACTCGGTGCCCGGGCGCACCCCGGGCAAGGGCCCCCGGGCGACGCTGCTGTTGCCGCCGCGCGGTGACGTCTTCGTAATGGCGGAGCTGGCGATCGGCCCGGGGGAGTCGGCGGGCGCCGTACCGGTACAGGCCGGAGCGGGCGCGGCGGCTGCCGACCGTCCGCTGGTGCAGGTCGTGACGGGGACCAGCGCCTCGACGGTCGCAACGGGAGGCGGGCCGACGTCACTGGGCGCTGCACCGGTGACGACCACAGTCGTGGCGGTGGTGCCGGCCGGGTCGCAACCGGTGCTCGTGATCACGGACAAGGGGCTGGCACAGCGGTTCTCGTTGACCGATGGCCAGCTCGGGCGGGGGCCCGGCGTGCTGGCCCGGCCGGCGACAGACGACCCGGTCGACGCCACGGGCCGCCTGGGCGGCACCCAGGTGCACGTGCTGGACGCGTCGCTGGTCTGGTTCGCCGGCAGCGACGGGGGCACCGTACCCCCTCGCTACAACCAGGCCTACCTCCAGGTGCTCGCCGGTACGACCCCGGCCAACGCGTCGCTCGGCCTGTCGCCGTCGGACTTCTCCCTCGAGCTGCCGGGAGGGCGTGCCCTCAGCGCCCAGGGCCTACCCGTCTACAACCGCCGTGACGTCGTCGTGGGCTTCGTGGTGCCGGCGTCGTTCAGCACGGGGACGGTGGTGGTGTCCTCGGGGCGCAGCTCGTTGCGGGTGCCGGTGCACTTCGACTGAGGCCCCCGGGCGTGTGCCGCTAATCCCAGCCAGGGCGAGCGCTGCTGCCTCTAGGCTGGCCGCATGACCCTCGAGCGCCGGCTTCCACAGGACATTCGCGTGCTTCTGCTCGAAAACATCCACCCGGATGCCACAGCCCTGCTCTCCAAGGCGGGCTACCAGGTCGACACGGCCGACAGGGCACTGGGCGAGGACGAGCTGGTGGAGCGCCTGGCCACGGTCGACGTGGTCGGCCTGCGTAGCAACACCCACGTGACCGAGCGCGCTTTCGAGGCGGCCCCGCACCTGCTCGCCGTCGGCGCCTTCTGCATCGGCACCAACCAGGTCGACCTGGCGGCGGCCAGCCGGCGGGGGGTGGCCGTGTTCAATGCGCCCTTCTCCAACACCCGCAGCGTGGTCGAGCTGGTCATCAGTGAGATAATCGCACTGCAGCGCGGCCTCACCGACAAGTCCCGCATGATGCACGAGGGTAAGTGGGACAAGTCGGCCAAGGGCAGCCACGAGGTCAGGGGGCGGCGGCTCGGCATCGTCGGCTACGGCAACATCGGTTCGCAACTGTCGGTACTGGCCGAGGCCCTCGGGATGTCGGTCTGGTTCTACGACACCGAGGACAAACTGGCGCTGGGCAATGCCCGGCGTTGCTCGTCGCTCGAGGAGTTGCTCGAGGCGGTGGACATCGTCACGCTGCACGTCGACGGGCGCCCGTCAAACAAGGGCCTGTTCGGTGAGGCGGAGCTGGCCAGGATGCGCCAGGGCAGCATATTCCTCAACCTGTCCCGGGGCTTCGTGGTGGACCATGCCGCCTTGCGGGCGCACATCGAGAGCGGCCACATCGCCGGCGCTGCTGTCGACGTCTTCCCCAAGGAGCCCAAGCGCAAGGGCGAGCCGTTCGTTTCCGAGCTGCAGGGCCTGCCCAATGTCATCCTGACCCCTCACGTCGGTGGCAGCACGGAGGAGGCCCAGCAGGACATCGGCCGCTTCGTGGCCGGCAAGCTCCACGACTACCTCTCGTCGGGCTCGACTTCGATGTCGGTCAACTTGCCCAACCTTGTGCTCCCCCCCAACGCCGGAGAGTTCCGGGTGACCCATGTGCATGCGAACGTTCCCGGGGTCCTGGCCGCAGTCAACAGCCTCTTCGCCACCCACGGCATGAACATCGAGAGCCAGTACCTCGGCACTCGCGGGGACATCGGCTACGTGATCACGGACACGCCGACGGACTGCCCGGCGGAGGTGCTCGACGCTCTGGCGGAGATGCCGGCCACCATCCGTTTGAGAGCCCTCTGAAGCTCACTCGAAATCGGGACGAACCCCTCAAGTCGCCGTCTCGAAGCGCCGATAAGGGGGTATGGGAAGTTCCATGGGTGTAGTTCGCGCCCGGGCCGACCGGTGGGGCCATGCCCTGTTGAGCGGCGCCCTCGTGGCTACCGCCCTCCTGTTGAAGCTGGCTCTGCTGGTCGCCACGGCCTTCGTCGGCACGCTCGAGGCATGGGCGCAGAAAGTCCAGGCACGCCATGCGACCTCTTCCCTGGCGGCAGCCCGCAACGCCCGGGCCTCGGACAGGTGGCGGGCGATGTTCGAGGCGGCCCCGCTCGGGATGGCCAAGGTCAGCACCCAGGGGCGCCTGGTCGACGTCAACCCGGCCTTGTGCGTCCTGCTGGGCGAGCCCGAGCGGGCCGTGCTGGGCCGCAGGTTGAGCGCCTTCGTGTACCCAGACGACCTGTCCCGGCTTGCCGGCGGCCAGGACGACCAGGGTGGTGGCCCGGCTGCGAATGGGGAGACGTTGCCGGCCGGGCGGGCGGAGGTCAGGCTGGTCTGCTCCGGTGGGCGCTTGAGGTGGTGCGAGCTGGCCACCTCGGTCGTGCGCAACGTTCCCGGCCGGCCCGGGTACCTACTGGTCTCCGTTGTCGACATAACCCGGCACAAGCGTTCCCAGGCCGCCCTGAGGGACCTGGCCACCAGGGATCCCCTGTCGGGCCTCGCCAACCGGAGGTGGTTCGAGGTCCAGCTGGCCCAGCACCTTCGCCTCTGTGCCGATGAGGGCCCCAGGGGCGCTCTGCTCGTGATGGATCTCGACAACTTCAAGACTGTCAACGACAGCCTCGGCCACCAGGCCGGGGACCGCTTGGTGATAGAGGTGGCCGTGACCCTGCGGCGCCATCTGCGGGACCAGGACGTGGTGGCCCGTCTGGGGGGGGACGAGTTCGCCGTCGTGCTACGCGACGGTGACCGCCGGGCGGCCGAAGCCGTGGCTCGCAAACTGGTGCTGGCGGTGCGCGACGAGGTATGCGGCGCAGTCGCCGACGGCTCCGCTGCGTTCCCTGCCGTCACTGTGTCCGTGGGGGTGGCGCCGTTCGAACTGTTCGCTGGACGCGGCGCCGCCGAGGGCCTCGCCGGGGCCCGTGAAGTCGTGAAAGCGGCCGACGCCGCCATGTACGCCGTCAAGGGATCGGGCCGCAACGGTTACGCCGTGGCCGGCACGCCAGACGGGCCCAAACATGCCCGCCAACGCAGCGGTCATGTGGCGGACCTGACCTCAACCGGCCCGGCACTGGCAGGTCGGGCCGGTGCGGGCCGCGCCCGGCCCTGAACCAGCCGGAGGTCGTGGCACCGCCCCGTCCCCCACGGAGCATCCCGGGGCGCCGTGCCCGCCGCCCGAGGTGCCGGGCAAGACCCGCCGGGCCGGTCGAGACGACCGTGGCTCAGTCCTGCGGCGCCGTGGGCAAGGTGCCGCTACGTCGCCCGGCCCCGCCCGGGCTGCGGCCGAGGAGGACTGCAGCCAGCTCGGCAGCGACCTCGACGGCACCGGGCACGCTGACGAGCACGCGGTCCCAGTCGCCCCCCTCGATGTCGAGCACGACCGCGGCGCACCCGGCGTGCACGGCGGCGAACTCCCTGCGGCGGTCCCGCTTGTAGGTCCCGACTGCGAACGAGCCGGGCCAGCACAGCCCCGGGAAGACGACCGAGATGCCACGCAGCGGATCGTCCTCGACGTGGACCATGCGTACCTGGGACACAGGGACTCTGAGGGCGCGCCGGCAGGCGACCACCGATTCGGGCACACTCAAGTGAACGACCACGTCGTTCAGTTCGACTCTGAGGTCGGCCATACGCTGACTCCGTCCCCCGGTTACCTGAGCCTCAACCTACTGCGGACACCCACCCAGCCCGCTCCGCTTCATGCCGTGACCGGTCTGGGCGGACCGCCCTTCCTAAACTTCGCCCACGTCACGCCGATCGGCTCTTCGGGATGAACATGCAGAGCAGCCCCTTGTCCACCGCACTCGCACCCTCCGTCGTCCTGGCAGCCGAGCAGTTGACCGACGGCGAGGTGCGAGGCCTGCCCGCATCGCCCCTCGTGAGCCCGGGTCAGGCCGGCGCTGCGAGCCGGCAGCCTCATCGACGCCGCACCCGCAGACGGGTCAGGGAGGAGATCGAGGCCTCCGCCGGTGACGATGACGGGCCCGGCGAGGGCGGATGGTCCGGTGGGTTCGCGAACCAGGCCCATTGGGACCCGACAAGGGCGCGTGACTGGCGTTGCTGGGCGCAGAGCGGCCCGACGTGGTCGGCCCACTGCGGGGCCGAGGTCGACGCCCGGGACACGCTGGGGCTCTGCCCGCGCCACCGGCGATCGCTGCTCGAGGTCGTCGAGCCAGGCGGCTCGGCCGAGCCGGGAGCACAGGTGCCATCGGGGCGG
>JAKACE010000065.1 GCA_021821705.1 Actinomycetes bacterium
CACCGCTCCCTGGAAGGCCTGAACCCTCTCCCGGTTGCCCTCCACCACTCTGACGTGCACCCTGATGGTGTCCCCCGGGGCAAAATCGGGTACGTCGTCTCGTAGGTTCTCGCGGTCGATCAAGTCGGTCGGGCCCATAAGCCGATCAGGTTACCTGATCGAAGCCGTGCTCGGCCAACAGCGCCTGCTCGGACTGTGTGAGGCCGCCCCTCGCCGCGATCAGGTCCGGGCGGCACCTCAACGTGCGGGCCAGCGAGGCGGCCCGGCGCCAGGCGGCGACCCGCTGGTGGTGCCCGGAGAGAAGGACCTCGGGCACCGACCACCCTCTGAAGTCCGCCGGCCGCGTGTACTGGGGGTACTCGAGCAGCCCCTCGGCGAAGCTCTCCTCGTCCGCCGAGGACATGTTGCCCATGACCCCGGGCACCAGGCGCCCGACGGCCTCGAGCACGACAACGGCTGCCACCTCGCCCCCGGCCAGTACGTAGTCCCCGACCGACAGCTCGCCGTCCACCAGATGGTCGGCCACCCGCTGGTCGACGCCCTCGTAACGCCCGCAAAGCAGCGAGAAGCCGCCCCCGGCCGCCAGCTCACGGGCCATGGCCTGGTCGAAGCGGCGCCCGCCCGGCCCCATCAGGTAAAGAGGCCGGCGCGGCTGTACCGTCTCCACGGCTGCGAAAACGGGCTCCGGCGCCAGGACCATCCCGGCCCCGCCCCCGAAGGGGCTGTCGTCGACGCTGCGGTGCGGTCCGGCCGCCCCGGCCCGCAGGTCGTGGACGGCGATATCGACAGCTCCCGACCGCCACGCCTTGCCGAGCAAGCTGGCCTGGCACCAGGTGCGGACCAGGTCGGGGAAGATGGTGAAGACCTCTGCCCGCAGGCTCACCGTGGCGTCCGCCTCGGTCACAGCTCGAACAGGCCGGCGGGGACGGTGACGTTCACCACGCCGTCGCCAACGGCCGTGACGAAGCGCAACGGTACGAGGGTGCCGTCTTCGAGCACGAGAAGGTCGCTGGCGGGATTGGCCTGCAGTGCCACCACCGCGCCCCGGTCGGTACCTTCCTGGTCGCGCAGGGTCTTGCCCACCAGCTCGTGCACCCAGAGCCCGTCTTCGCCCGCACCCGCCTCGACCAGCAGGACCGTTCCCGCGATCGCCTCGGCCTGCTCCCGGGTCTCGAACCCGGCAAAGGCCACCAACCAGGAGGCACGGGCCTGGGCCCTACCCGGGAGGGCCTGAGAGCGCCCCCCCCGCCGGGCCCGACCGTTACAGAAGACCTCGGTGCCGGCGCCAAGGCGCCCCTGCTTGTTTGTGACGAGGTGCACGACGACCTCGCCCCGCAGTCCATGCGGCCGGCCCACCCGGCCGATCTCGAGCAGCATGGGCCGCTCAGTCCGCTATGTCGACGAACACCTCATCGCCGTCGCGGGCAGCCGCGGCGCGTGTCACGGCGCGAATGGCTTGGGCGGTACGGCCCCGCCTGCCGATGACCCGCCCGACGTCGTCGGGCGCGACGTCGAGGTGCAGCCGGACCGGCGACCCCTCGCCACCGCTCAGCTCGACGCTTACGGCGCCGGGATCGTCCACCAACTGTCGGGCCAGGTACTCCAGGACAGCTCTGGCCGTGCCCCCGGGTGCCCGGTTGAAGGCATCGGTCACTGGGCTGCGGGCTTGGATGCGCTGCCCGAGCGCACTGCGGGGGCTTCGATCAGGCCCTCCCCGACCAGGATCCGCCGCACCCTGTCAGTCGGTTGAGCGCCCTTGCTGAGCCACTCGGTGACCCGGTCGGCCTTCAGCACCACTTTCTTTTCGGGTTCGCGCGGCGCGTAGCTGCCCACGACCTCGATGAACCGCCCGTCACGGGGCGACCTGCTGTCGGCCGCCACGACGCGGTAGGTCGGTTGCTTGGTCTTGCCCATCCGCATGAGGCGGAGCTTGACTGCCATTGCCTGCTTCGTTCCTGTCCTGTGAGCGGCCGGTGGCCCGGCGCGGCGTTGTCCCTGTGCTGGTTAGACCGTGCAAGTGTAGGCGCGGCCGGCGTGCCCCGCTGCCAATGCTACCGGGGGGGGGCGCCCGGCCCTGTCGGGCTACCGGCGCTTCTTGCGCTTGGCGCCCTTGCCCGATGCCTTCTTCTGGGTGCCGCGACGGCTGATGGCAGCGAGGCCCGGCATCTGGCGCATGAACTGCTGAACCTGCTTGAACCGGTCCAGCAGCTCGTTCACGTCCTGGACGGTGGTGCCCGAGCCGGCTGCGATCCTGGCCCGCCTCGAGCCGTTGATGATCGAGGGCTCGGCCCTCTCCCCTGGCGTCATCGAGTGGATGATGGCCTCGATGGGTTTGAGCATGGAGTCGTCCAGCTGGGCGTTACGGACCTCCTTGGGCACCATCGGCAGCATCCCGATGAGGCCGGAGAGCGGTCCCATCTTCTTCACCGACTGGAGCTGCTCGAGGAAGTCGTCGAGGCCGAACCTGCCTTCGGCGAGCTTGGCGACCGCCTTCTCGGCGTCCTCTCGCTCGATGGCCTGCTCGGCACGGTCGATCAAGCTGAGGACGTCGCCCATCCCGAGGATGCGCCCGGCCATGCGGTCGGGGTGGAAGGTCTCGAAGTCCTCGAGCTTCTCACCGGTCGAAGCGAAGGCGATGGGCTTGCCCACGACCTCCTTCACCGAGAGGGCCGCCCCGCCCCGGGCGTCGCCGTCCACCTTGGTCAGCACGACACCGTCCAGAGCCAGCGTCTTGTGGAAGGCCTCGGCCGTGGCCACGGCGTCCTGCCCGGTCATGGCATCGATGACCAGGAAGGTGTAATGGGGCTGGACGGCCTCGGAAATCTGGCGGACCTGCTCCATCATCTCGACGTCGATCGCCAGGCGGCCGGCCGTGTCCACGACCACGACGTCCCGGCCGATCCTGGCCGCTTCCTCCAGGCCCTTCTTGGCCACCGTTACGGGGTCGGAGGGCTCCGAGTACACTGGCACGCCGACCTGGCCTGCCAGCACCCGCAACTGCTCGACGGCCGCCGGCCGCTGGAGGTCGGCACCCACCAGCATCGGGTTGCGACCCTGTTGCTTGAACCAACGGGCCAATTTGGCGGCATTGGTGGTCTTGCCTGCGCCCTGGAGCCCGGCAAGCAACACCACTGTGGGGGGCCTCGGCGCGTACGTGATGCGCAGGGCTGTGCCACCCAGCACCCGCACCAGCTCGTTGTGCACCGCCTTGACCACCTGCTGGCCGGGCGTGAGCGAACGGGCCAGGTCCGCTCCGACCAGCTCGGCGCGCAACCTGGCGACGATGTCGCGCACGACCAGCAGGTTGACGTCAGCTTGGAGCAGCGCCATGCGTATCTCGCGCAGCGCCTCGTCGACGTCATCCTGGCTCAGGCGCCCACGCCCTCTCAGGCGGGTGAAAATACCTTCGAACCGGTCTGAGAGAGCCTCGAACATCAGGCGGCCATGCTACAGGCGACCAGGACGGGGTGCGCCGCCGGCCTCACCGGGGCACTCTGGACCGGGGGCACTCTGGACCGGGGGCGCTCTGGCCGCAACCGTCCCGGCGGGCGTATCCTGCCTGCCATGCCCGAGGGCCAGCTGACCATCGACGACCTCCGTTCCAGGGTCGGCCGGCACCTCGGCTGGAGCGCCTGGCACGAGGTGACCCAGGAGCAGGTGGACCGCTTCGCCGATGTCACCGGCGACCGCCAGTGGGTGCACACCGACCCCGAGCGGGCACGTCAGGGCCCTTTCGGCACGACGATCGCCCACGGCTACCTGACCCTTTCGCTCCTGCCTGCACTGCTCGGGGAAGTCCTTTTCGTGGCCGGCCCCCGTTTCGCTGTCAACTACGGGCTCAACCGCCTCCGGTTCCCGGCGCCCGTCCCCGTCGGGTCGCGGGTACGTGCCGGCGCCACCCTCAGCGCCATGGAGGAGGTCCCCGGAGGCGAGCAAGTGGTGCTGGCCTGTACCTTCGAGGTCGAAGGCTCGGACAAGCCGTGCTGTGTCGCCGATGTCGTCTTCCGGTACTACTACTGACGTGCCCTCGCTGACCGGCATGAGCACCGACGCGACCTCCCAGGCAACCGGGCCAGGAGCCTCGTGAGGCTCCCCGCCCGCAGGCCCCCTGCCCCGCTTCCCACCGGGGACGACAAGGTTCGCGCCGTGCGGCACATGTTCGACGTCATCGCGCCCCGCTACGAGACTGTCAACGCCCTGATGGCCATGGGCATGGACCGGGGCTGGCGGCGGGCCTGCGTGGCCCACCTCGACCTGGCCAAGGGATCGCGCGTCCTCGACGTGGCCTGCGGCACCGGTGACCTGTGCCGGCAGCTGGCCGCCGACGGTTACCTACCGACGGGTGTCGACCTGTCCCGCGGGATGCTGGCCCGGGCCCGCACCGGCGCTCCCCTGGTGCTCGGGGACGCGCTGGCGAGCCCGTTGCGCTCCGGTGCCTTCGACGGCGCCGTGAGCGGCTTCGCCCTGCGCAACGTCGTCGACCTCGCGGCCCTGTTCGCCGAACTGGCCCGCGTCGTCCGCCCCGGCGGGCGGGTCTCGCTGCTCGACATGTCGGCGCCGGACAACCCGGTGCTGCGGGCGGGCCACCGCGTCTGGACCAATTATGCGGTGCCTGCCATCGGGGCACTGCTCTCGGACGCGGAGTCCTACCGCTACCTACCCCGCAGCCTGGCCTACCTGCCCCCGCCGGCCCGCATGTCCGAGCTGTTGAGGGTGGCCGGCTTCGGCGCCGTCGAACGGTGCCCCCTGTCGGGCGGCATCACCCAGTTGTACGTGGCCACCAGGTCCGAGACGCCGGCACCGTGAAGCTGCCTCCCCCCGGAGGCACTGCCTCGCAGGCACCCCTCTCCCCCCCCACGCAGGCTGGGCCCGGCCCCGGCGCCGGCCTCTGGACGGTCAGCGTGCCCCTGGGCACAGCAGAACTGCCCGACCTGGTCGCAGCCGGAGCAGGCGCCGGGCGGCGCCTGTGGTCCCGGTCGGGCCTCGAGCTTCTAGGCATCGGCGAGGCCATGCGCATGGACATGGCGCCGGGCTGGGCGTCCGCCACCTGCACCTCCGCCGTCGCCACCACGCTGTCCGGCGCCCGCCACCGAGGTGACGCCGGCGCCGTCAGCGGCCCCCTGGCCATGGGCGCGCTCCCATACGACCCCCACCGGCCCGGCCACCTCGTGGTACCCGCTCTGGTCCTCGGGCGCACAGGGGACCGGGCCTGGGCCACCCTGGCAGGCACAGGCGAGACCCAACCCGACGAACGCCAGGCCGCCGAGGCCGTCGGGCACCAGCTCGAGGCCCTGGCTGCGTCCTGCCCGCCGACAGCCGTCCCGGACGGTTTCGAGCTGTCCACGACCATGTCCCACGAGGACTGGAGGCGACTGGTGGCGACGACGGTGGAGGCCATCCACTCCGGGGTGGCGTCCAAGGTGGTGCTGGCGCGCCGGGTGGACGTGGTTGCAAACCGGCCCTTCGCCCTGCACTCGGTGCTGGGGCGGCTCGCCGCCCTCTATCCCTCCTGCTTCGTGTTCCACATGGAGGGCTTCGTGGGAGCCAGCCCCGAGACCCTGGTGCGCAGGCACGGCCCGGACGTGCTCAGCCACCCGCTGGCGGGCACCGTCGCCCGCAGCGGCGACGCGACAGCCGACGACGCCATGCTGGCAGCGCTGATGGTGTCCGCCAAGGACAGGCACGAGCACCAGGTCGTCGTCAACTACATCGCCGACGCCCTGGCCCCGCTGTGCAGCGCCCTCGACGTCCCGTCGTCGCCCTCGGTCATGGCCCTGCGCAACGTGTCCCACCTGGGCACGCCGATCACCGGCAAGTTGCGGCCCGGCCATGGCGAGGCTCACCTACCCGATGCCCTCGAGCTGGCAGCCCGACTGCAACCGACCCCGGCCGTAGGCGGCGAGCCCACCGCCGCCGCGATGGCATGGCAACAGGCCCACGAAGGCTTCGACCGCGGCCTCTACGCCGGGCCCGTTGGGTGGGTGGACGCCTCGGGTGACGGAGAGTGGGCCCTCGGCCTGCGCAGCGCCACGGTCGAGGGGGCGCGGGCCTCGCTCTATGCCGGTGCAGGCATCGTGGCTGGCTCGGATCCCGACGCCGAGCTGGTCGAGACCCAGCTCAAGCTGCAAGCACTGCTGGCCGCCCTGGTCCGTCCCTAGCGGCCCCTGGCGGCGCACCCACGCTGGCAACCCAGCTCGGGCCGGCCTTGGCACTGCTGGTGCCCCCGGCCGGGCCCGGGCGGCCCGTTACGGGCCGGGGGTGGCAAGCCCCATCACGGCCAGCTCCACCGCCTTGTGCAGGCGGCGGTGGGCAGTGACGTTGGCGGCCCTGGGCGTCCTCACGACCCACACCCGGACACCCGGCGGTTGTGGCCCCGACAGCACCGAGGTGAGCGACTCCAGGTCCTCGACCTGCTCTGCATCCACACCGTAGGCCCGCGCCACAGCGCACAGGTCGGTGCCGTGAGGTGTGCCCCACAGGCGCTCGAAGCGCTCCGGGGCCTGCTCGGCCGCCTGGGGGAGGAAGTTGAAGATACCGCCGCCGTCGTTGTCGACAACGACGACATCGAGGCGGAGGTCACGCTGACGGGCTCGGAGCAGGGCACCGGCGTCGTAGAGGAACGCCAGGTCACCGAGGACGGCGACCGTGCCCTCCGGAGCCGGCTCCGTCGCCGACTGACCGCCGGCACGGGCAACGGCCACCCCCAGGGCTGTCGAGAGCACGCCGTCGATGCCGTTGGCTCCCCGGTTTGACAGGACTGTGACCCCGTCGCGGGGCCGTGCCCACCACTCGAAGTCCCGCACCGGCATCGATGACGACAAGACCAGCGCCGAGCCGTGCCGGAGCGCCAGCATTACCGCCCGGGCCAGGGCCGGCTCGCTGGCGACCTGCTCGCCCGCCAGCGTGGCGTCGACAGCAGCCTGGCCCAAGCTCTCGGCCAGCGCCCACTGCCTGGCCCAGTCGCCCCTCGGGCCGGCTGGCACCGCCTTGGCCACGGCCCGGCAGACGGCGTCAGGGCTGGCTGCGACCACGTGGCCCGGCAGGCGGTCGGGCGCTGCCCACGCGCCCCACTGGTCCACGAGCACCTGCGGGCAGTCCAGCTCGGCCAGCCACTCGTTGAGCACCTTCGACGCCCACGGCGCACCGAGCCTCAGCACGACGTCGGGTTGCCACTGGCGCACCTGGGGCGTGCGCAAAAGGGAGTCGGCGAGGCAGACCGAGCCGGGTGCCCGGCAACCGCTGACGGGGTTGGCGAGCACAGGCCACGAGGTCGCCCGGGACAGCTGCCACACCGCCTCGGCGCCGGCCCCGCCGGCTCCGGCGACTATCAGGCCCCGTTCTCCCGCCTCGGCCAGCATGTGCACCGTGGCGAGCGGAGCGGCCTGGTCGTCGGCGGCGGCCACCCTGTGCCATGGGGCCCTGCCCTCTCGGCCCCGCCGTAGCAAACCCAGGGCTGTTTGCACTGTCGTCGCCCCCTCCTGCCCCCCACCACCGCTGTCCCCGAGCACGGCGCCGGCTGCTCCGAGCAGCGGCTCCCGGAAAGCCAGGTTGAGGTGGACAGGGCCAGGACGGTGAGCGCCGCCGCGAGCCTCAGCAACGGCCCGCGATGCCAGGGGCCGCCACCAACCGGCCGAGGCCAGATCCGCCACTCCGACCGAGACGGCCCAACGTGTCGAGCGACCGTAGAGCCCGACCTGTTCGACTGTCTGGGGCGCACCGCACCCGTGCAGCTCCTCGGGCCTGTCGGCCGTCACGGCGATGAGGGGGACACCGGAGAGGTCGGCCTCGACGACGCTCGCGTGCAGCTCGACGGCCGCCGTGCCACTGGTCGTGACGACCACGGCCGGGGCGCCGGAGGCCAGGGCCATCCCCAGGGCGAAAAAGCCTGCAGCACGCTCGTCCAGATGGACGTGCAACGCCAGCTCGCCGCGTTCTTCGGCGTCGGCCAGGGCAACCAGCAACGGCGTCGACCGTGACCCCGGCGCCACCACTACATCGGTCACGCCTGCCCTCGACCACTCATCCACGAGCACCCACGCGAAGGCGGCCTGGACATCTCGGGCGGCGAGTGAGCCAGGCATGCGGGCAAAATCTTCCAATGGCACAGTACTCAGCGCTTTCGAGCTCGGTGGTCAGCTCCCATGGGCCGGGCGGTCAACCAGGCCTAGTACTGTTGCAC
>JAKACE010000066.1 GCA_021821705.1 Actinomycetes bacterium
GGGGCTTGCCGCCCTGGAAAGCCAGCGCCGCCAGGGGCTGCGCAGGCGCCTCGTGGGCCTGGTGGGCGCCGGTCGCCGGCCGTTTCGGGCCGGGTATGCCGTGGAGGCGGAGGCGGCGCTGGCGACCGGAGCCGAGCCAGGCTCGCAAGTCGGGGCAGGTTCGCAAGCCGAGCCAGGCATAGCTGGGACCGGCGCTGCGGGCGGGCTGCCCGAGGGGTTGCCCACCCTCACGAGCGGCAACTTCTCGCCAGTGCTCGGCTGTGGCATCGGCATGGCCTTCCTGCCTGCGCACGTGCGCTACGGGAGCCGGGCCCGGGTGGTGGCGCGTGGCGGGCCGGTCCCGGCCACGGTGACGAAGTTGCCGTTCCTCCCCAAGTCGGCAACGGTGAGCGACGGGAGCTTGCGTGCCTGATTACGTCCCCCACACCGACGACGACATCGGCCGGATGCTGGCCGACCTGGGCCTGAACGACGTCGACGAGCTCTTCGCCGCCGTGCCTGGCGCCCTGCGCCTGGCGGGGGGCCTCGACCTGCCAGTCGGGCTGTCCGAGTACGAGGTAGCCGATGAGATGAGCCGCTTGGCCGCCGCCAACCGCGCCGGGGACCTGGTGTGCTTCGCCGGCACAGGCGCCTACGACCACGACGTCCCGGCCGTGGTGCGCGCCATAGCCGGGCGGCCCGAGTTCGTCACGTCGTACACGCCATACCAACCCGAGGTGGCCCAGGGCGTCCTGCAGGCCCTGTTCGAGTACCAGACCCTCGTCTCCCGCCTCGCCGGGCTCCCCGTGGCCAACGCCTCCGTCTACGACGGCGCCACCGCTTTGGTGGAGGCTGTCAACCTGGCGGTGGCGGCGACCGGTCGCAGCACCGTCTGGGTGAGCCGGGGCGTCAACCCCCGCTGGTGGGAGGTGCTGCGGGCCCTGACAGCCGGCCGGGGCCTTGACCTGGTGGAAGTGCCCATCGTCGATGGGGTGACTGCATGGCCGAGTGCCGACGCGCCGGTCGCGAGCGTTCCGGGCCAGGCTCTTCCGGCCGCGGTGGTGTGCGCCTCGCCCAATGTGCTGGGTTGCATCGACCCCCTTCGGGCGGCGCGGGCGGTGGCGGACGAGCGGGGAGCGCTGATGGTGGCCGTGTTCGACCCCATCGCATCCGGCCTGCTGCGCACCCCGGGTGAGCAGGGAGCCGACGTTGCCGTGTCCGAGGGCCAGCCCCTGGGCACACCGCTCTCGTTCGGTGGCCCCTACCTCGGGATGTTCGCCGTCTCGCATGAGCATGTGCGCCGCCTGCCAGGCAGGCTGGTCGGCCGCACCCGTGACGTGCACGGACGCACCGCCTACGTGACCACCTTGCGCGCCCGGGAGCAGGACATCCGGCGCGAGCGGGCCTCGTCCAACATCTGCACCAACCAGACCCTGGTGGCTATAGCGGCCATGGTCCAGATGGCCTGGCTCGGCACGGGTGGCCTCCGGGAGCTGGCCCTACGCTGCGCCCGGGGGGCACGGTACCTGCGTGAGGCGCTGGTGCGGGTGCCCGGCGTAACGGCGGCGGCGGGCGCGCCCGTTGTACGTGAGTTCGGGCTGCGCGTGGCGCTCCCGGTGGCGACGGTGGTGGACCGCATGGCCGAGGAGGGGTTCCTGGCCGGGGTGCCTGTCGAGCTGGGGCAGGAGGAGGTGCTGGTCGTGGCCGTGACCGAGAGGCGGACCAGGTCCGAGATGGACGCCTACGCCACCGCCATGGAGAAGGTTCTGTCATGAGCCATGCTTACGTGCCCAGGGCAGCACCGGGGGGCAGGGCCTCCTCGGCACCCCTGATGGGGGGCGGTGACGAGCCGGCCATCTTCGAGATGTCCGTCCCCGGCCGGCGCTGCGCCAGCTTGCGCGCCACGGGCGTCCCGGAGTGGACCGCCGAGGAGCTGGTGCCTGCCGAGGAGCTCCGCCCCGAGC
Organism: Actinomycetes bacterium; assembly: GCA_021821705.1. GTDB lineage: Bacteria > Actinomycetota > Acidimicrobiia > Acidimicrobiales > Palsa-688 > JAJZMF01. Next base: position 1,944 of record JAKACE010000066.1, read on the forward strand.
CGCCGACGATGGTCGAGGTCTCCGAGCGTGACCTGGTGGCGCACATGACGAGGTTGGCGCACCGCCAGTACTCCGTGGACATGGGCGCCTACCCGCTCGGCTCGTGCACGATGAAGTACAACCCGAAGCTCTGCGACGAAGCGGCCGCCCTCCCGGGCCTGCGTTCGGCGCACCCGGCTGCCCCGGTCGCCTACGTGCAGGGTTGGCTGGAGCTGCTCTGGAGCTTGGGCGAGGCGCTGTGCAAGGTCACAGGCATGGACGCCATCACCCTGCAGCCGCCGGCAGGAGCCGCCGGGGAGCTCACCGGACTGTTGATGATGCGGGCGTGGCACGCCAGCGAGGGACGCTCACCCTCGAAGGTGCTCATCCCGGACTCGGCGCACGGCACCAACCCCGCCTCGGTCAGCCTGGCCGGCTACCGGGTGGTGAGCGTGCCGTCGGACGGGCGGGGCCTGGTCAGCCCGTCTGTGCTGTCTGGCTACCTCGACGACGACGTGGCAGGCATCATGCTCACGAACCCCAACACCCTCGGCCTGTTCGAGGAGCACATCGCCGAAGTGGCCAGGGCGGTGCACGAGGCCAGGGGTTTGCTCTACTACGACGGGGCCAACCTCAACGCCATCATGGGCGTCACCCGGCCCGGCGACATGGGTTTCGACATCGTCCACATGAACCTGCACAAGACCTTTGCCGTCCCCCACGGTGGAGGCGGCCCGGGGGCCGGCCCGGTGGCGGTATCGCGCCGGCTGGCCGACTTCCTGCCCGGCCCGGTCCCCGAGCGGTGGCCAGACGGCTCGTTCGCCTGGCACCATCCGCCACGATCGATCGGGCGCACCCACGGCTGGCACGGCAACGCCCTGGCCCTGGCCCGGGCGTGGGCCTACCTGCTGGCCAACGGCGCTGACGGCCTGCGGCGGGTGTCCGAGGCCGCCGTGCTGAACGCCAACTGGCTCCTCAGCCGCCTGAAGGGGACTTACGCTGTGCCCTACGACCGGCCGGCCATGCACGAGGTCGTCGTGTCGACCCGGGACGCGCCCGGGCCGGCTGCAGGCCTGCGGGCACTGGAGGTGGCCAAGGGCCTGCTGGAGAGGGGCTTCCACTCGCCGACGGTCTACTTCCCCCTGGTGGTGGCCGAAGCGCTCATGATCGAGCCGACGGAGACCGAGAGCCCCGAGACCGTGAACGCCCTGGCCGAGGCCCTCATCGAGGTGGCTAACACCTCTGCCGCCGAGCTGGCGCAGGCGCCTCGTACCGCTCCTGTGACACGGGCGGACGAAGCGCTGGCAGCGAGGGCCCTGGTCCCCACCTGGGACGCGCTCAGCCGAGGCTGAACTGGAGGTTGAGAGGGACCGCCTCGGTTGCCCCCGGCACGTGCATGTGGGTGCCGTCGACACTGACGCTCACGTTCGGCGGGTCGCCCAGGCGTATCCACGCCGGCCCGGTCACCGAGGACTGCTGCCCGGCGGCGAGCGTGCCTTCGTAGATGACCTGGCCGCCGGGGCTGCCGGCCCGCACTTCTATCCAGCATGGCCCGCTGGCGTGGACCACGATGGAGGCCGAGGGTGAGGTCAGCTGGTAGGTGGCACTCCCTCCCCCTGACGACACCAGCGTGGCCGGCTTGGGGGGAGCCGTGGTAGTCGTCGGCGCCACCGTCGTGACGGGTGCCGATGTCGTGCTGTGATGGGTCACGGGTGTGCTGCGGGCGGAGGGGCGGCCGGTGGCGACACGGTTGGGCCCGTGCCCGCTGAGCAGCACGCCTGCCGCGACGGCAGCCAGGAGGGCGGCCGTAGCCGCTGCGGCGACCAGCGGCTTGGTAGGTAGCGGTCGGTTTCCTCGCCTGTGGGCCGGGAGGGGCCCGCTCGCCTGGCTTGGCTGATGGGCCCCGTCGCCCTCGCTGTCGGCGGAGACCTGGGGGCCGTCGTTTGCCGGCGCGGGGGCAGGCATGGCGCTGGGGCCCGGCCCGGGCCGAGGCGGCGGCAGGGGAGCACCGGCACCGGGTGTGCCCGCCGTGGGCGCTGCGGGTAGTGCCCTGGTCGGCTGGTCGGCGCCCGGGGGGCTCTGCTGGCCGATCAGGCGCACCGGTGGGCCCGACGTCAGCTCGGAGGGCGGCACCGGCACAGCCGTGGGTGCCTGGGGGCGTACCTGCACTTCAGGCGCGGCCGCCCTGGGCTCTGGCGCGGGGCGGGCGCCGAGGTCATCGAAGTAGAAGACGTGCTGGTGCGAAGCCTTGCCCCCGGGTGCGGGGGCCGCCTGCTCGGCCAGCACTGCGGCGGGAGGAGGAGGGGGCGCCACCACGGGGAGGGCACGCGTGGGGGCGTCGTCACCTGTGCGTGCCCGTGCCGAGATGCGTTGCAGAATGCCGCCGCGACCGGTGGCGCTGGCCACTGCGTCCAAGGCGGCGGACGAGGGCCCGCTGCGCGACGGCCGGCGGAAAGGCGAGCCCTTGGCGCCGCTCGGACGGCTGAAAGGCCGAGGAGGGGGCAGGGCCACCGGGGTGCCTGCCTCGCCGGGAGCCGAGCTGATCAGCCGGACGTGGGCTTGGCGCCCGTTTGCGGCGTGCTGATCGCCTGTGCTGTCGACGGACTGGGTGATGCCGGCCAGGGTCTCGAGTGCCTGATGGTGGCGCTCCACGGAGCGCGACCTGGCCCAGAGGCCCCGGAGCGTGCGTACGGCCACCACCAGAGCACACAGGATAACCAAGACGACGAGCCACGTCCCCATATGTGCTCCTTAATCGCCTGAGACCGGTGCTGGGTTTACAAGCCTACGGCAGGGGGCCTGTCTAGCTACGGGGCCGCCGCTCTGGCTACGGGGCCGCCGCGAGTGGGTAGCCTCGCAGCTCGTGTACCTGAGCTCGAGTTGGACGGTCCCTGCCGCCGGCACCGCCCGTCCCGGCCGGTCGCCTAAGAGCGGGTCGCCTCCGATCTGGTTGCGCCGGGCGCTTGTCGCCCTGGCCGGCTTCGCCGCCGGGGCCGTCCCGGTGTCGAACATCGCCGCTCGCCGAACTGCCGGCGTGGACCTGCGCTCGGTAGGTTCGGGGACGGTGTCGGGGACGAGCCTGGCGGCTGTCGCAGGTGGGCGGGCGCTCGTCGTCGCCGGCTGTTTCGAGCTCCTCAAAGGTGCCGCCGGCCCCATCATGGCGGGCAGGGACGACGGCGTCGGCGCTGCGCTCGCCGGTGCGGCCGCCGTCGCCGGTCACAACTGGTCGCCATGGCTGGGCTGGGCGGGCGGTCGCGGCATCTCGCCGGCAATGGGCGCTCTGGTCGTGTCCGCACCGGCTGGTGCCGGTGCCCTGGCGGCGGGGCTGGCGGTGGGTCGCCTGTCTGGTGAGACGGCACTGGGCTGCCTGGGCGCCTACGCGCTGCTCGTCCCGGTGGCGCGCCGCGTGCACGGGCGGCGCGGTGCTCTAGCTGCAGGGGCGGTGCTGGTGCCCGTGCTGCTAAAGCGCCTGCTCGGCAACGAGCCCCCCCCGCCGCCGCTGGGCCGCACCCTGTTTTACCGCTTCGTGTTCGACCGCGACACCCTGGCCAAGCCTCCCGCTCCTGCCCGAAGGCCTCAGGGAGGCGGGGGACATGTCCCGGTACCGACCGCTGGGGGGCAGAGCTGAGCGTCGCCGTGGTGACCGACAGTGCGTGTTCGCTGCCGCCCGAGCTGGTTGCCGCACACGGCATCGTCGTCGTGCCGATGTGGGTAACGCTCGGAGGTCGCCAGTACGCGGACGGAGAGCTGAGCCCGGCAGACGTGGCCCAGCGCCTGTCGGAAGGCCTCAGCACCTCCTGCCCGGCCCCTGGCCAGCTGGCCGAGGCCTTCGACGGAGCCGACGCCGGCGACGGCGTCGTGGCTCTGACCGTCTCGGCCCGTATGAGCGGCGTCTTCGATGCGGCCCGGCTCGCTGCCGGGTTGGCGCGTCCTCAGGTCCAAGTCGTCGACACCGGGACCGCTGCCGGAGCCGAGGGGCTGGTCGTGCTGGCGGCGGCGCGTGCTGCCGCGTCCGGGCTTTGCCTGGAGGCAGTGGTGGCTGCGGCCCGGGCCGCCGCTGCCAATGCCAGGTTGGTCGCCACGGTGCCGTCGCTGGAGCACCTGGCGCGCAGCGGTCGTGTACCGGCGATTGCTGCTTCGGGGGCACGGTGGCTCGGTTTGGCGCCGCTGTTCGAGTTCCGCCATGGTCGCGCCGTCCCGCTGCGGCCCGGCCACGGCCGCCAGGGCGCGCTGGCCCGGATGGTCGCCGCATGGGAACGGGATGCGAAGCAGCGTGATCGCTACGCCGGCGAGCATCTCCACCTCGCCGGCCTGCACTCCATGGACAGGGCGGCGGCCGAGGCGCTGGTGGACAGGGTGAGCGCCCGGCTGTCGCCGGCCACGTCGTTCATCGGCGACTTCAGCTCCGTCATGGTGGCCCACACCGGCCCGGGGCTGGCCGGCCTGGCCTGGTCCTGGGGGCCGTGAGGCGGGCTCGTCGCCCACCCGGCGGTCAGTCCGTGGCGGCGGTCAGGGCCGTGGCGGCGGTCAGGCCGTTGCGGCGGTCAGGCCGTTGCGGCAGTCAGGCCGTGACGGGGAGCGCCGGAACGGCGACGACGGGCAGCTCCGTGGTCGGGGTGTCGTGTGCCAGTTCCTGGTTGTGGCGGGTCAGGCCGCGCCGGAACCACCAGGACGAGAGCACCACGCCCCCGACGGTGAGCACCGAGGACAACCCGGTCTTGGCCACCAGGTAGGTGGCGAGGGGAACGTTCAGTAGCAGAGCGATCGTCCCGGCTGCGTTGGCGAGGCTCACGAGTGCCCACAGGAGGCTGATGCGGATGAACAGCTTGCGGATCCTCGGGCGCTTCACGAAGGCGGGCGGCAGGGCCACGAAGTCGTGGGCCAGCTTCTCGGCCAGGGGCCTCCCGAGAGGGACCGAGAGCAGGAAGGCACCTCCGACCAGGGCAGTGGCCAGGGATGGCTGGAGGAAGTAGACGAAAAGGCTGTGGCCACTGGCCAGCGCCAGCAGCGAGCGTGCCGTCAGCGCCACCGTAGAGATGAGCAGCAGGCCGGGAAGGCGCTCGTGGCGCCACGCCCGGCGCACCAGGGCCAGGTAGTTCCAGGCCAGCGCGGCCAGTATCGCTCCGGTCGGGCCCAGCAAGGCCAGGGCGGCGTAGAAGAGGCCGAGCGGTGCCAGGGTGGCTTCGACGACCTGGGGAGCAGCGCGGCGAGCGAGGTCCCGCAGGCGCGGCATCTCGAAGTGATGATGGTCCACGTTATTGGCTCGGCTCCTGCCGCCGTTGCTTGAGCGGGCGACACCGGCGGTGGCGGTGCTGCTTGCCATCGTGGCTGGTCGGAGCGGGGGTGAGGGGCGGGTGGCGCCAAGCGTGATGCCATCGGTCAGGTGCCCGGTTTTCGCGTTGTGCAGCGTTCGTCTTCTCCGGCGTTTCGGGAACGGTCTGGAGTCGGTGCGCACCTGGGCGGCGGGGCAGTCCGGTCGCGGTGCACAAGAGGCTTGTAAGTACGATCCTGGCGCGTCCGGGACGGCTACGAGGATCCGCTCACAGCCCTGGACCGGGACGTTCAGGAAAGTCTCAGGTACGAGCGACGGTCCGGGCCGGGCCCGAGGTGGTGCAAACTGGCAGCGCCACGGCCGGTTCCCGCACTAACGTGCCTGTCGGAGTGCGGTCCACGTCGGGTAGAGGCGCCGAGGGCGGGAGCCCGGGTAGGGTCGGCGCGTCCCCCGCGGCGTACGCCGAGGACGGCGGGAGGCCCGGGCGCCGCCCGCACGGGGCCGTCCGTGAGGCCCGCACAGCGGCCCACCGGCGGGCAAAGAAGGCCCTGAGGTGGGTGCTGGAGATCGCCGTACTGGGCGCCGCCGCCATCTTCGTCCTGCTTCGTGCCGGTGGCAACGAGGGCCGGGTCGGCGCCGTCTTCGACCACCTGCACTGGCACTGGCTCTTCGTCTCGCTCGGGGCCGAGGCGGTCTCGATCACGGCCCTTTCGTGGCTTCAACAGAAGATCCTCCAGGTGGGGCAGCTGCCGGTCCGGGTGCGAGACCTTCTCCCGGTGACGATGGCCAGCAACGCCGTGGCTCAGTCGCTGCCCGCCGGCAGCCTTTTCGCTGAGGGCTACGCATTCCGCCAGTACCAGCGCCTCGGGGCCAGCCGGGCACTGGGGGTGTGGGCCGAGCTCTCGGCCGGTGCGATCGCCTCCGCCGCGCTCGCCGCTGTCGCCACAGCCGGAGCTGCCATGGTGGGGTCG
>JAKACE010000067.1 GCA_021821705.1 Actinomycetes bacterium
TTCCGATCCGTGCAGGGGACGGCCCTGCTCGGTAGCGAGCGCCAGGCGTTGGCCCGCCTGGTCCCCCCTGAGCGCTTCGTCGTGCTGGACGGCGGCCATTCGCTGCACCGGGAACTGCCCGACGAGATGGTGAGGTTGATCGACCGGTTCGCGTCCGAGGTGGTGGGCTGAGCTGAAGGGCGCTCAGACGTGAGCGGCGGCCTGGCGCCGCATCTCGGCCCAGATGGCGTCGACGTGCACCTGTTCGGTCGCCTCGGCGCCGATGGAGACCCGCACCATCCAGGTCCCGTCCAAGGTCGCAGCCGTAAGGTGGCCCTTGCCCGAGGAGTTGACGGCCTCGCACCAGGCCAGCGTGTGAGCGTCCAGCTCTGCACCGGAGAGCCCCGGCGGCACGTGGCGGACGCACACCGTCTGCAGCGGCACTGGAGCCACCACCTCCCAGCCCGGAGCAGCCCGCACCGCTTCGGCTAGCCACCGGGCGTTGGCCAGGTCACGCCGCAGCCGCGCCCGCACCGCCTCGGCTCCGTCGAGGCGCAGCAACGCCCACAGCCGCAGGGCGCGAAAGCGCCGGCCCAAGGGCAGGCCCCAGTCCCGGTACTGGACGACGCTGCCGTCCGTCGCCGAGCGCAGGTAGCTGGGGTCGGTTGCGAACACGTTGACCAGGTCCTCGGGTCGCCGGGTGTAGAGCAGGGACGTCTCCAGGACCGAGCCGACCCACTTGTGCGGGTTCCAACAGAGCGAGTCCGCTTCTTCCACACCCTCGAACAGGTGACGGTACTCGGGCAGCATCATGGCCGCCCCGGCCATGGCTGCGTCCACATGGACGTAGGCCCCGTGGCGGTGGGCGACCTGGACCACATCCGAAAGCGGGTCGAAGGCCGTGGTGGCAGTGGTGCCGGACGTGGCGACCACGGCGGCCGGGCGGCGGCCCTCGGCGACGTCGGCGGCCATCATCGTGTCCAGGGCGTCGGGGCCCATGCCCCGGTCGGGGTACCTCTGGGGCACGAGCCGCAGGTTGGCGGCCCCGTAGCCAGCCAGGAGCACGGCCTTGGCCACCGACGAGTGGGCCTCCTCCGAGCAGTAGACGGTGAGGGGGCGGTCCTCGGCCTGGAGGCCGCCGGCGCGCTGCGACCCTCCGGTCGCCTTCTCGCGGGCTACCAGCAGGGCGACCAGGGTGGCCGTCGAGGCACCGTCGGATATCGTCCCGCGCCATGCGTCGGACAGCCCGCAGAGCCGGCGCGCCCAGTCGCAGACGACCTGTTCGACCTCGGTCAGCGCCGGCGCCGACTGCCAGCTCAGGCCGAGCGCCCCTAGGCCGGACGCCGCGATGTCCCCCAGCACCGACGCCAGGGAGGCGTTGGAGGGGAACCAGGCGAAGTGCCCGGGGTGCTGCACGTGGGTAAGGCCCGGCACCACGACGTCGTCGAGGTCCGACATGAACGCGGCGAAAGGCTCTGGGCTCTCGGGGGCCTCCGCCGCCAGCGCGGCCACCACCTCGCCCGGCGATACCCGGGAACGCACGGGCAGGTCGCCGACGCGCAGCCGGAAGTCGGCTATCCAGTCGACGAGCTCGTGGGCAGCCCGCCTGAACTCCTCAGGCTCCATGGCGCACAGTGTCACCGGGCACCGGGAGGCCCGCAAGTCGGACAGCCGGCGGCCGCCTCGGTCAGCTGGGCGAAAGGGCCGTCCACACGCTGACCAGCACCGGCTCGGCCATCCACGAGAAGCGCACCTCCGTGGCCAGCTCCAGGTGGTCGGGCAACGACAGCTCCGAGCTGTCCACCACGGTGGGCAACGACAGCACAGTCGGGCCCGGCAGGAGGCTCTTGATGTTGCCCCCGACCACGTTGACAAGCTCCCCGACCGCGTCCGCTATGTCTGTCTCGCTCAGGTCGGACGCCGGGATCTCGAACATCACCGACGTGACCCGCCGCGCCGCGGCCCGGGAGCAGGCGACGCAAACGGTGCCGTTCCACTCCCCGGTGATGTCCGTCGTGGCCAGCACCTCGTGGCCGGGCAGGTCGTCCAGCTCCAGCTGCGGCGTCCCCTGGGGCGCCACCAGGGCAGCCCAGATCTCCTGGGTGAGCTGTACGACTTCGTCGGTGTTGAGCAGGGTCATCAGTGAGATCCTTCCTGGGCGGCCAGTGCCGGCCCCGCCGCCGCGGACGGCGCCTGGAAACCGAGCATGGCCAGTTTCTCTACTAGTGAGCCCTCGTCGAAGGGCTTGATCAGGTATTCATGCGCACCCGCGGCCAGCGCCCTCACCATCTGGCCCTGGTCGCTCTCCGTAGTCACCATCACGATGGCGATACGCCGCCACTCCTTGCGCGAGCGCAGGGCGGTCACCAGCTCGAGGCCGTTCATGACCGGCATGTTCCAGTCGACAAGAGCCAGGTCCGGGCTGGCACCTGCCTCGAGAAAGGCCACCGCCTGGCTCCCGTCGCCGGCCTCGTGGATCTCCTCGGCTCCGACCTTGCGCAGGATCCTGCTGAGGATCGAGCGCATCGCCCGGGAGTCGTCCACCACAAGGGCTCTCATTCGCAACCTCGTTCTCGACGTTGGCTGGGCCAGTTCTTCACCGGGCCACCACCCATGCCGGCCGCGGCGGCGTCGCCCCGGCCCGCTCCCTATCGTTCACCGCTACCACCCTCCGGAGCACGTTCGCAGCGATCTCGGCCAGGGGTAGGACCTCGTCGGCGATGCCGGCTCGGGCTACAGCCCCGGGCATGCCCCATACGACTGAGGATGCTTCGTCCTGGACGACGACCCTGCCTCCGGCCGAGACTATGGCCTCCGACCCCGCCAGGCCGTCCTGGCCCATACCCGTCAGGACCACACCCAGGACGCCACCCGCCCACAGGGCGGCGGCGCTGCGCATGAGCACGTCTACGGCCGGTTTGCAGGAGTTCTCCGGCGGCCCGTCGTCGAGCTCGGCCCTGGGGGCGCCGGCGGTCCCCTTGACCACGAGGTGCATACCGCCCCGGGCCAGGTAGACACAGCCCGCTTCGAGTGGCGCAGGACCGGCCACCTCCCAGACGGGGAGAGCGCTGCTGCGGTCCAGACGGTCCGCCAGCAGCTTGGTGAAGGTGGGCGGCATGTGCTGGACGACGAGCACCGGCACACCGAGCCCGGCGGGAAGGGCTGGCACCAGGACGCTTAGGGCGTTGGGGCCGCCGGTGGAAGACCCTACGACGATGGCCGCCACGGCCTGTGCTGCGGACCTGCTCGGTACGCCTTGGGGCCGGCGAGCGGGCCGGGACTGGAGCGGTGGGAGTGCCACCCGGTGACGGCGCTGGTAGGAAATCGAGCCCCACATGCGCAGCAGCGGCAGCATCTTTTCGACCACGGCCTCGAAACCGCGTCCTGGGCCGGCGATGGCCGTGGGCTTGGTCAGGTAGTCGTCCGCCCCGGCCGCCAGGGCGTCCACGGTCGCCGCCGCCCCCCTTTCGGTGAGGGTGCTGAACATGACCACGGGCAGCTTGGGGTGGAGCTGCTTCAGGCGTTTCAGAGCTCCTATGCCGTCGAGCACCGGCATCTCGACGTCGAGGACCACTACGTCTGGCTTCAGCTCGTCGACGAGGCACAATGCCTCTTCTCCGTTTGTGGCCGTTCCGGCCAGGACGAGGTCGGGTTGCCGGCGCACCACGTCGCCGAGCACGCGGCGCACCACGGCGGAGTCGTCGACGAGCATGACCCGGAACCCGGCCGGGGGCGTAGCCGGACCAACGGGGCCCATCTCAGCTCACCGCCATCGTGGCGAGGCGCCCAGCCGGGAAGCCCTCGATGCAGATCGACCCGTAGGTCCACCAGTCGTCGGCTGACGCCGCCGCCACCAGGCCATCGTCCCCGAGGCGGGCCAGGACGTCCACGCTCTGCACCGCCCAACCGCTGGCGACACCGCAGTCCCCGACGGAGAAGGCTGCGAAGACCCGGTGCAGGTCCTCGGCGAGGTTGTCAGCCGTCCGCACGGCTCGTCGCTCACGGGCGGTGCGGGCCCGAGACGCCGGGCCAGCCGGCGGCCCGCTGGTCAGAGCTGTCACCAGGGAGACGGCCAAGCCCAGCTCCGAGACCACCAGCCATCCCTGCCCGCCGGCAGAACGGCGGCAGACCGTCACCGCGCCGGGCAGGGCCCGGCGTGGCGGGCCGCTCGGGAAGGCGCCAACGGTCCGGCCGAACAGCACCTCCAGAGCCGCGGCCAGGGCGGGCAGGTCGGCACCGGGAGGCCGGTCGGCGCAGGGCGCGGGCGGTGCGTCCGAGCTGCACCTCGGCCCTGCAGCACCCTCTCGCACCATCACGAAACCCATCCATGTCTCCGTCTGCCGCAGCCGGCGGGCACCGGTGGCCGCCGCGACGTATGGCTGCGCTGCGGGTGTTAAGTCGGACCGTCGCCGAGCTTCCTTAGCCCGGCGCGCCTGTCGTCACGACGCGTATGAAGCGCGTTGCGGTCTGCGCAGGGTTGGAGTAGGCATACGGCCTGTCGGAGGGCAGGCGCAGGTACCCTCCCGGGTGCAGAGCGATGGTGTCGCCCCCCACCTCGACGGCAAGCTCCCCCGAAGTGACCAGGATCAGCTCCTCGCTACCGGGGGGGTCGGCCTCCGCCTGGTAACGCGCCCCCGCGCCCAGCTCCCACTGCCACAGTTCGATGGACGCTGCAGCGGCATGGGCCACCAGCAGCCGGGCGGTGCTGCCGAGCGCGTCCTGCCAGACCGGGGCCACTTCTCCGGAGACCTCCGGGACGAAGGGCAGCACCGGGCGGTCGACCACCAACGAACCGAAGTCGGTCCCGAGGGCGCGTGCCAGCTTGTCGAGGGTCGCCAGGCTGGCGTTGGCTTCACCCGCCTCGAGCAGGGTGATCGTCCGGCGGCTGACGCCCGAGCGGGCACTCAGCTCGTCCAGGGTCAGCTGGCGGGCGAGGCGCAACGCGCGGGCGCGCTGGCCGACAGCCCTGAGCAGTACGTAGGACTGGGCTTCCGGCGCCCCGGCAGGGCTCGGGCTGGGACCACCCTGGCCCGCCCCCGTCGCCCCACCTGCAGCGGTCTTCACATCGGGGCCCGTGCTCACCTGGCCATTGTCGCGTCAGGTTTGGCGGCCCGGCTCGATAGTGCAATATACTGCACTACGTTATGAGGCCCGACCACAAGACGCTCGCAGCCCTGCTGCTGCTCGCAGTCACGGTCGTGTGGGGTTCGACCTTCGTCGTGGTCCAGGCCGCCGTCGCCCATTTCGGCGTCATGAGCTTCCTCACCTGGCGCTTCGTAGCCGCTGGCGGCCTCCTGGCCGTACTGCGCCCACGCGCCCTGGTGCGCCTCGGCGCCCGGGGCTGGGCGCAGGGAGCCGTGCTCGGTGCCGCCCTGGCAGGCGGGTACGTGCTCCAGACCTTCGGGCTGCGCTACACCTCGGCAGCCGAGTCCGGCTTCCTCACCGGCCTCCAGGTGGTCGCCACCCCACTGCTGGCGTGGGCCCTGCTCCGCCAGCGTCCGGCGCCCCGGGCCGTAGTCGCCACCATGGTCGCCGCGGCCGGCCTCGGCGTCATGTCGCTGCGCAGCCTCTCCTTCGGCACCGGGGAAGCGCTGACCCTGGCCAGCGCCGTCTTGTTCGCCGTACAGATAGTGGGCCTGAGCCGGTGGGCGACGCGGCGGGACGCATATGGTCTGGCCACGGTCCAGCTGCTGACAGTTGCCCTCGGCTGCAGCGTCAGCAGCCTCGGCCAGGGGTTGGAGGTGCCCAGGTCCGCCGGCGTGTGGGGGGCCGTCCTGCTGACGGCCGTGGCCGCGACGGCAGTCGCCTTCGTCGTGCAAACCTGGGCCCAGTCCCAGCTCTCGTCGACGCGCACAGCCCTGGTGCTCACGATGGAGCCGGTCTTCGCTGCCATCACCGCCTGGACCGCCGGTCAGCGGGTCGGGCTCGCCGTCCTGGCCGGCGGGGGCCTGGTCGTCGCGGCCATGCTGCTGGTCGACGCCCTCCCCGCCCGTCCTGCCCGGGTAGGGGCGCTCCCCCTCGTGCCCCGCATGCGCGCCGACGCCCGGCTGATGCTCGGGCACGCCAAGAGCCTCGGCTGCGGGGAGTACGACCTCACAACCGACCCGACGCCCACTGCCGGCGCCATGACCACGAGGCTCGGTGGGCAGCCGCTCGGTGGGCAGCCGCTCGGTGGGCAGCCGCTCGGTGGGCAGCGCGGCGCGCCGGCCAGATCCACGGCCGTTGCCCCCCAGGGTGACGTCGGCTAGAACTGACCGCCGTGGTTTCTGGGAACGTGCGCTGGGGAGTGCTCTCCACCGCCGCCATCAACGGCTCCCTCGTACCGGGCCTGCTCGAGGCGGCTGGGACCGAACTGGTCGGCTTCGCCTCCCGCGCACCCGAACGGGCTGAGGCCGCTGCGCAACGGTGGGGCGGCCGGGCGTACGCCTCCTACGAGGCCCTACTGGACGACCCCGGAGTAGACGTCATCTACGTCCCGCTTCCAAACCACATGCACGTCGAGTGGACGCTACGGGCGCTGGAGGCAGGCAAGCACGTGCTGTGCGAGAAGCCTCTCGCCCTCTCGGTGGCCGATGTCGAAACGGTGGCCCGGGCATGCGAGCGCACCGGTCGGAGCGTGCTCGAGGCCTTCATGTACCGCCATGCTCCCCGCTGGCAGCGGGCGGTGTCCCTGGTGAGACAGGGCGCCCTCGGTGACCCCCGGCTGGTGAAGGTCGTTTTCGCCTTCGCCGTGCCGACCGACCCGGCCAACGTCCGCTTCGTGCCCGAGGCCGGTGGCGGCATCATCTGGGACATGGGCTGCTACGCGGCCAACATGTCGAGGGGGCTGTTCGGGGCCGAGCCAACCGAGGTCTCCTGCCTGGGAGAGGTACGACGGGGCCAGCCCACCGAGACCACGGCCACCGGTGTGATGCGTTTCGGGGAGGGGCGCAACGCCCTTTTCTCGGTCAGTTTCGACTTCCCCAACCCATGGGCCCAGGTGGAGCTGCTGGGGACCGATGGCTGGATCGCCATGCCGGGCACGGGCTTCCGGCGGGAGCCGGTCACCAAGCTGGTCATGCACACCGGCGGCGAGGTCTACACCGACGGCCGCGAACCGAAGACCGAGATCTTTGCCTTCGTCGACCCCTACCGACTGGAGGTCGAGCACCTCAACGGGGTGGTGCGTGGGGAGCACCCGCTCGCTTTCGGCCTGGACGACGCCCGTGCCAACACTGCCGTGCTGGAAGCCATGCACCGGTCGCTCCAGCTTGGGGCTCCGTCAGCGGTAGAACGCTAGCCATGGACAAACGCAATCTCGGGGGCCTGGCCGTGTCGGCCATCGGCCTCGGCTGCATGGGCATGTCGGAGTTCTACGGGACCACCGACGACCAGGAATCGACATCGGTCATCCACAGGGCACTGGACCTCGGCTGCAACTTCCTCGACACCGCCGACATGTACGGGCCGTTCACAAACGAGCGCCTGGTCGGCAGGGCGCTGAAGGGCCGGCGCGATGGCGTGGTCCTTGCCACCAAGTTCGGCAACGAGCGCCGCGAGGACGGCAGCTGGGTGGGCATCAACGGCAGCCCCGATTACGTGCGCCGCGCCTGCGATGCATCTCTTGACCGGCTCGGGGTCGACCATATCGACCTGTACTACCAGCATCGGGTCGACACGAGCGTCCCCATCGAGGAGACGGTGGGGGCCATGGGCGAGCTGGTCGAGCAGGGCAAGGTCCGCCATCCCGGCCTATCCGAGGCGTCCGCAGCCACGGTGCGCCGCGCCCACGAGGTGCACCCGATCGCCGCCCTGCAGACCGAGTACAGCCTCTGGAGCCGTGACGTCGAGGACGAGATCCTGCCAACCGTACGCGAGCTCGGGATCGGCTTCGTGGCCTACAGCCCGCTCGGGCGGGGCTTCCTGACAGGCCGCTACCGCTCCGCCTCGGACTTCCCCCCCGGCGACACCCGCTCCAGCAGGTTCCCGCGCTTCAGCGACGATAACCTGCGCGCCAACCTGGACCTGGTGACCAAGGTCGAGGAGCTGGCCGGGCGCAAGGGTGTGACGGCAGGCCAGGT
>JAKACE010000068.1 GCA_021821705.1 Actinomycetes bacterium
TCGCCCTGCTGGCCGGCTTCGCCGTCGGGGCAGGTACCGGCCTGGTCAACGGGGCCCTGGTGACCAGGCTCAAGCTGCCTCCTTTCATAGCCACGCTGGGCACCCTGAGCATCTACACGGCGGTAGGCCTGCTGTACTCGAACGGGCAGACGACTCAGGCGTCACAAATGCCAGGCATCCTGAATTGGACGGGCTACACGGTCAGCATCGGGCCCTTCAGCCTCATATACGGGGTGCTCGTCGTGTTGGCCATTTACCTGATCGTTGCCTACATGCTCACCCAGACCGAATGGGGCCGCCATGTCTACGCCGTGGGCGACGACGTCGAGGCGGCTCGCCTGGCAGGCATACGCAAGAACATGGTGCTCGTGAGCGTCTACACCGTTGCCGGCTTGGTGGTCGGCCTGGCCGCCTGGGTCTCCCTCGGCTACACCGGAGCAGCGAGCCCCAACAACGCCGTCGACGCCAACCTGCAGAGCATCACGGCCGTGGTGATCGGTGGGACGAGCCTCTTCGGCGGGCGCGGCAGCGTCATCGGGACGCTCTGGGGGGCGCTGATCGTCGTCGTGTTCACCACCGGGCTCACGCTGGCCAACGTCAACGACCTCTACCAGCCGGTCGTGGAGGGCATTCTGGTACTCGCAGCAGTGGGTGTGGACCAGTGGTTGAGAAAGGTGAAGGCATGACGACTGTAAGCGTCAACGGTCCAGGGGCGACCAGCTCGACGCAGGGCCCTCAGTCCGACGGCGCCAGTCCTGTGGGGGCCGCAACCCCGGTGCTCGAGGCCCGTGGCCTGGTCAAGGCCTTCGGTCACGTCGTGGGACTGGCCGGGGTCGACCTGCAGCTGTACCAGGGCGAGGTCCTCGGCCTGATCGGCGACAACGGCGCCGGCAAGTCGACGCTCATCAAGTGCCTGACAGGAGCCTTACAGCCGGACCGGGGCGAGTTGTACCTGGAGGGGAGGCGGGTGAGCTTCCGCAGCCCGCTCGACAGCCGGTTGGCAGGCATCGAGACCGTCTACCAGACCTTGGCCGTTTCGCCCGCCCTCGATATCGCCAGCAATATGTTCCTCGGGCGTGAGATCAGGGTCAAGGGGTTCATGGGGACGGTCTTGCGCAAGCTCGACCACCGGGCCATGCGCAAGCAGGCCGGCGAGCAGATGTCCCGGCTCGGCATAGCGACGCTGCAGGACATGAGCCAGCACGTGGAAACGCTCTCGGGAGGCCAGCGCCAAGCGGTGGCCGTGGCCCGGGCCGCCGCCTTCGGCTCCAAGGTCATCATCCTCGACGAGCCGACGGCAGCGCTCGGGGTTCGCGAGTCCAACCAGGTGCTCGACCTGGTCCGGCGCCTGCGGGACCACGGCATGCCCGTGATCCTCATATCCCACAACATGCCTCACGTGTTCGAAGTGGCCGACCGAGTCCAGATACAGCGGCTCGGCCGGTGCGCCGGTATCGTACGGCCGGCAGAGACCTCCATGGAGGATGCCGTCGCCGTCATGACAGGAGCCAAGGTCATCTAGCGGGGTACCCCACATCGGCGTCCAGTCCAGGCCCACGGAGGCCAGGGAGGCCCGGCCCACAGGGCGGTGTGCACATCTCTTTCAAGGCGCGGGTGAGCTTCCCGGCACCGGAGCGGCCACCACGCTCGGGGAGGCCGGGACAGCAATGTTCTCGTGGCCCTCGAGGGATGCGGGCATCATCCGGCGCAGCACGGCCACGACGACCAGCAGGAGGGCGGCCGCGCCGCCCGCCGTGACAACCCGGATGCCGGTCACGTCTGCGATGGCACCCTGTGCCAGGGCACCGACTGGGTAGAGGATGCCGAGGGCCATCATGTAGATGCCGAGCATCCGGCCCCGGAGCTCGACCGGGGCGTACATCTGGACGATGGTGCTGCACCCGGCCAGGACCCCGATGTAGGCCGCGCCGACCAGCAGCAACGCCGCAGCGCCGAGCCACAGGTCAGGAGCGACGGCGTATGTGCCGAGCAGGATGCAGACGGCCACCAGGCTGGCCAGGAGCACCCGGCGCCGCCCGTAGCGGCGGGCGAGGGGAGTGAGGGCGAGTGACCCGGCCACGGCTCCGATGCCCTGGGCTGTCACCAGGACCGACGTCCCGGTCGCCTTGGACTCGAAAGCCTTGACGGCCATGGCAGGGACCAGGGCGATGAACGGCGACGCCGTGAGGGCGACGACCGAGATGAGCGTGACAGCCAGGCGCGCCTCGGGGCTGGCCAGGGTGGCCCGCCCGCCCTCGGCCAGGCGGCGCAGCAGTGTCGCCGTGACAGGGGGCCGGTTGGCCGCCGGCAGCTGGACCACGGTAAGGGCGACCAGCACGGCGAAGAACGACCCGGCGTTGATGGCGAAGGCCCACGAATAGCCGCCGGCGACGATGGCCAGGCCGGCCAGGGCGGGGCCCACCACCCGGCCCATGTTGAACTGGGCCGAGGACAGGGTTATCGCCGAGCCCAGCTCGGTGGGAGGCACCAGGTCCGGGAGCATGGCCTGGTAGGCCGGGAACCCCACCGCCGACATGGCCCCGCCACCGAACACGAGCAGGGTGACGACACCGGGTGTGGCGTTGCCGGTGGCGGCCAGCAGCGTCAGGCATGTCGCGAACGCCGTCTCGCCGGCCGTGGTCAGGAACAGCCAGAGCCGGCGGTCCAGCCGGTCGGCCATCACGCCCCCGAAAGGAGACAGGAGCCCGTTGGGGAGGAACCCTGCCGCCGCAACCAGGCCCGTCCACCCGGGCTGCCCGGTCCTGGTCGTCACCAACACCCCTACTGCCACCGTCTGCATCCAGGAGCCGATGTTGGACAGCAGGGCGGCGCTCCAGAGAAGGGCGAAGTTGCGGTGCTGGAGTGGGCGTAGGGCGCTCAACATGTTGCGCCGCCAAGCCTACGGGAGGCGCCGCCGGCCGTCGGGGCCCGGCGTCACGCACGCTTGTGGGACGTCGTCCGTGCTGTCGGTGCGCTCCCGGGCGGCTGTCGGTGCGCTCCCGGGCCGCAGTCGGTGCGCTCCCGGGCGGCAGTCGGCCCGACCGGTCGGCCGCCGGCTGGTCCCGACTTCGCCGTTAGGCCGGCGGCTCGGCAGCCGGTACCTTCCCGGCCAGCGCCTGCGTGTGCCGCCGGACAGGTGCCAGCGCGGCGAGCAGGCGGGACAGCGCATTGGGCCACCTCCGCTCGCTGCCGGGCCGCCGGCCGTGCTGCGGGCGCGCCAGCAACTCTCTGACGTGGGCACATGCGACTTGTTCGGCCATCGACGGGTGCATCACTGGCTCCTGTCCTGGGGCCGGGCCCTGCCCGGCGATCTGCTGGCACCAGCCTGAGGGGCGCTCGGGCCAGCTTTGTAAGTGGGCGGCACGTGCCCGGCACCGAGCCGGCACGGAGGCGGTACGCAGGCGGTACGGCCGAGCCGTAATCGGGGGAGGGAGGGTGACGAAACGGCCAAGATGGGCTAATGCACCTGGAGCCTTCGCGGCGCGAGACCGAGGTCCTCGGTCTGCTCGGTGAGCACCTCACCAACGCCGAGATCGCTCAGCGCCTTTTCGTGTCCGAGCGCACCGTCGAGAGCCACGTTTCGGCCTTGCTGCACAAGCTCGGTGTGGCGGACCGGCGTGCGCTCGCCGCCCTGGCGCGCCAACGTGCCGCCACCGAGGCCCTCCAGCTGCTCCGGCCAGCCGAGCCACCTACCTCGTTCGTCGGCCGGGAGGACGAGATCGCCGAGCTGGCGTCGGCTCTGTCCCGCCAGCGCCTCGTGTCCCTCGTCGGGCCGGGTGGGGTGGGCAAGACGCGCCTGCTCATGCGGGCCATGCGGGACCGCCGGGCGGCGTTCGTTGACCTGACGGCTCTGTCTCCCGGCAGTGACGACGAGGCAGTGGCGAGGGCCGTGGCCGGCGCCCTGGGCATGGTCGAGCCGGGGGCGAGCGCGCTGAAGGCCGTGACGACGCAACTCTCGGCAGTGTGTGTAACCCTCGTGCTCGACAACTGCGAGCATGTCCTCGAGGGAGCGGCTGCCCTGGTGAGCCGGGTCCTGGCCTCCACGACCAATCTCGTCGTCGTGACCAGCCGGGAACGGATGGGCCTCCCGGGCGAACGGGTGTTGCCGGTAGGCCCGTTGCCAGCGGAGACGGCGGCCCGGCTGTTCGTCGAACGTGCCCGACAGGCCGTCGGTGACCACGGGCCCGACCTCGACTGGGGCCAGGTGCTCGAGCTGTGCCGCCGGCTCGAAGGCCTGCCCCTGGTCATCGAGCTGGCGGCAGCGCGCCTCGGCGCGCTCAGTTTCGCCGACCTGAGCGCCCGCCTGGACCAGGCCCTCGACCTGTTGGGCTCCGGCGAGCGTTCCCGGGACCGCCATCGCAGCCTGCGGGCCACTCTGGGCTGGAGCTACCAACTGCTGTCGAGCGACGAGCAGGAGGTCTATCGGGCCGTGAGCGTCCTGCGGGGGCCCTTCCGGCTGGGCGTCGCCGAGGCGCTCGTGCCTGTCACGGCGCGGGGCCGGGTGGCAGCCGCCGTGGCCCGCCTGGTGGACGCCTCGTTGCTGGTGCGCGTGGGCGACCGTTACCGCCAGCTGGTGCTCGTCCGTGCTGACGCCTCGGAGCGCCTACGGGCGGCCGGAGAGCGGGCACTTGTGACCGGTCGCCTGGTGGACTGGGCGCTCCAGGCCATCGCCCAGGGCTCGGAGAGAGGCGACGAGCACGACCTGGCAGCCGCCGTGGAGGCCGCCAGGGAGCTGGGAAGGCCGGAGTTCACGGATCTGGCCCTGGGCCTGGCCCAAGTGTGGGAAGAGGTCGGCCACGGGCACTGGGCCGATGCCGAGACGCTCTACGAGGCGGCCGCGCTGGCCTCGAAGGACCCCAATTTGGCTCTGCGCGGCGCTGACCTGGCCTGGAGCCGGTCCCATGGCGCCCGTGCGGCGGCCATGTTCGAGTTGGCTGCCGACCTGGCGGTGGCAGCCGGGGAACCGGCGGCTGAGGCCTACGCCACGTCGGGGCTGGTCGAGCTGCGCGGCCGCTTCGGTTGCTATGCGGACAGCGGGTGCGACGTCGTAGTGGCCGATGCCCTGCTCGAGCGCACGTGGTTGGCCGCCGAGGCGGCCGGCGACCCATGCTCGCTGGCTCGGGCACTGCTGGCCCGCACCTGGCGAGTGGGCTGCGATGGGCGTGACATGAGGGCGGTCTCTGCCGACGCACGCGAAGCGCTCGAAGCGGCCCGCCGGTGCGGCGACACCGCCATAGTGTCAAGTGCGCTGGACGCCTGTTGCGTCGTGGCTCTCCGTCGCCTTGACATGGCCACGGCACTCGATGCCCTCGCCGAAAGGGCCCGCATCAGCGAGGGTTTCGATGCGCGCCAGCCCCGTCAGTTCCTCGAGCGGTACGACGCCATGTACATGTCGTGTGAGATCGCATGCCTGCTCGGCCGTTTCGACGAGGCCCTCGTCTGCGGGCGGGCCCTGGACGAGCTGGGCCGCGATCGTGGCATCATCTTCGGCGGGGCTACTCAGCTCGCTCCTCTGCTGTTCTGGCGCGGACAGTTCGACGAGTGCCTCCAACAGGTCTCAGGTGCGTTCGCCGACGCCCTCCAGCGACCGGGTACCGGCGGCGGCATGCTGCTAAGGGCGCTGTGCTGCGCTGCCGCAGTCTGTGGTTACCGCGGCGACCACGTCGCTGAGGCGGCCTGGTGGGAGCAGGCCGAAGCCCTTGCCGGGGCCCGGCCGGGCAAGGAGTTCTTCGTGAAGATGACGCGAGCCGACGTGCTGCTGCACCACGGGCACCGGGACGAGGCGGCGGCGCTGATGGCCGACCCGGCCCAGTCCCTCACGTCGCAATGGCGCGGCTGGTACGGGGCGGTGCGGGCCGAGGCGCTGGGCCGGGTGGCGTTTGCCGATGCCGAGGCGGCCGCCGACGGGGGTGCCTACTCGGCCGCCGTGCTGGCCCGGGCCAAGGGGCACAACGATGAGGCGCTCGGTCTTTTCAAGCGGTGCGGCGCCAGGTACCAGGCGGCGCGCACCGCCTTGACCATGGGCGGAGCACCAGCCGAAGAAGCGCTCCGCGTCTACACCGAGCTCGGCTTGGCCGTGGAGCCCTGATGGAGCGGGGCAGGGCCTGGCCTGCCTCCGCCGGACAGCTCGAGCCCGGAGCTCTCGTTGTCGGCACCTACAGCGAGCGCCTCCCCCATGTAGACGGTCGGGCCGAGGGCGTCCTCGGCTGCTCGCTGAAAGGGGACACCGTCGGCCCTCCCCGGGTGCTGGCCCGCGCCCGCAACCCCTCCTTCATCGTGCTCAACGGTGACGGGAGGCGGTTGTACGCCGTGAACGAGTCACCCGACTTCGAGGGTGAGCCGGGCGGGGGGGTCACCGCGTTCTGCCGTGACCCCTCGACGGGCGAGCTGTCAGAGCTAAACACGGTGCCATCGGGTGGCCGCGAGCCAGCTCACCTGGGGATCGACCCCAGCGGCCGGTACCTGGTCGTCGCCAACTACGGGTCGGGTTCTGTCACCGTGTTCGAGCTGGCAACCGACGGCCGCATCGGCGCCGTGACCGGAAGGGCTGAGCACCAGGGGCAGGGCCCCCACCCTCTGCGCCAGGGGGCACCGCATGCCCACATGGTCGTGTTCGACCCGTGCTCGGGCCAGCTGTTGGTACCCGACCTCGGCTTGGACGCCGTCCTGGTCTATGCGCTGAGCGCCTGCGGTGGCCTTGCCGAGGTCCCGGGACGCCGGCTCGTCGCCGTGCCGGGGGCGGGCCCTCGCCACCTGGCCTTCCACCCTGATGGGGACTGGCTCTTCGTCGTCAACGAGCTGGACAATACGGTCGTCCTGCTGCGCAGGGTGGAGGGTGGCTTCGTCACCACCGGTACCGCTCCCACCGCGCCCGGGCACCTGCGCAGCCGCAACCAGGCGGCCGCCGTAAAAGTGGCGCCGTCGGGGCGGTGGGTACTGGTATCCAATCGCCGGCCCGACGAGGGCGAGATAGCCGTCCTCGGTTTCGACGCCGCCAGCGGCTCGCTCGAGCTGGTGGGCCGCCACCCTTCCTCCGGGCTCGGTCCGCGCGACCTGCTCGTCACCCGCAGCGGCAAGCGGGTGGTCGTGGCAAACCAGGACTCCAGCAGTATCGTCGTACTTGCCTTCGACGACCTACGAGGGCGGCTCACTACGCTCACCCGGACGGCCGTGCCCACGCCCGCCTGCCTCGTGCCCGTCTACAAATAGCCGGCACCGGGCGGCCTGCTTGGCCAGGGTGGCCCACACCGTGCCGGCGGTCCTGGTCCCGGTCCCGCCGCCGGTCCCGCTGCCTTGCCGGCTGGGCGCGCCGTCCAGGCAAGAGGCGCCTGTTGGTGGCTTTGCGGTGGGTGACCGCCGCGAACCTAGATTGAGGGTATGCCTGACCTGCGCTCCCGGACCACGACCCACGGCCGCAACATGGCCGGTGCCCGAGCTCTCTGGCGGGCGACGGGGATGACCGACGAGGATTTCGGCAAGCCGATCGTCGCCATCGCCAACAGCTTCACCCAGTTCGTGCCCGGTCACGTGCACCTGCGGGACATGGGTGCCCTCGTTGCCGGGGCGGTGGCGTCCGCCGGCGGCGTCGGCCGGGAGTTCAACACGATCGCCGTCGACGACGGCATCGCCATGGGCCACGGGGGGATGTTGTACTCGCTGCCGAGCAGGGAGCTGATCGCCGATTCCATCGAGTACATGGTCCAGGCCCACCAGGCCGACGCGCTTGTGTGCATTAGTAATTGCGACAAGATCACCCCGGGGATGCTCCTGGCTGCCCTGCGGCTCAATATCCCGACCGTGTTTGTCAGCGGTGGCCCGATGGAGGCGGGCAAGGCCGTCGTGCGCAACGGAGTGGCCCGTGCAGGCATCGACTTGATCACGGCCATGACGGCCTCGGCCGACGAGTCGGTGTCCGACGACGAGCTGGGCAGCATCGAGCGGTCCGCCTGCCCGACCTGCGGGTCGTGCTCGGGCATGTTCACG
>JAKACE010000069.1 GCA_021821705.1 Actinomycetes bacterium
ACAGGTGCTTGCGCACCAGGTCGCCGTCGAGCAGGGTGACGGGGCGCCCCCCCTCTTCGAGCAGCTTGGTGAGCAGGATCGAGGCGATGGTGGACTTGCCCGAGCCCGACAGGCCGGTGAAGAACACCGTCACGCCCTGGGACGAGCGCGGCGGGTAGGAACGGCGCAGCTCGGTGGCCACCTCGGGGTAGGTGAACCAGGCCGGGATGTCGCGGCCCTCGGCCAGGCGCCGGCGCAGCTCGGTGCCCGAGATGTCGAGGGTGCGCGCCCCCGCCGGCACCTCGTCCACGGGCATGTACTCGTCGCGGTCTTCGACATAGACCATCGCCTGGAAGGGCACCACCCCGATGCCCAGCTCCTCGGCGTGCTCTCCCAGCAGGGCCTGGGCGTCGTAGGGCCCGTAGAAGGGCTTGCCTGTCGAGTCCTTGCCCGGCCCGGCGTGGTCACGGCCAACGATGAAGTGGCTGGCGCCGAAGTTCTTGCGGATGATGGCGTGCCATACGGCCTCGCGCGGGCCGCCCATGCGCATGGCCAGGGGCAGCAGGGCCAGGTCGGCGGTGGCGTGGGGGTAGCCCTTCATCACCGCCTGGTAGCAGCGGACCCGGGTGTGGTGGTCGACGTCGCCCGGCTTGGTCATGCCCACCGACGGGTGCACAAGCAGGTTCGCCTCCACCTGGCGTGCCGCCCTCAGGGTCAGCTCGACATGGGCGCGGTGCATGGGGTTGCGGGTCTGGAAGGCCACGATGCGGCTCCAGCCGGCTGCGGCGAAGCGGGCCCTGGCCTCGGCCGGGCCCAGGCGCAGGCCCTTGTAGTCGTAGTGGTGGGGCAGGGACAGCACCTCGAGGTGCCCGGCCAGGTAGACCGGGCCGGCCTTGTCCATCAGGTAGGCCACCCCCGGGTGGGCCTTGTCCGTGGTGCCGAAGACGGCCTTGGCCTCGTGGTCCTTGTCCGGGCGCCACGACTGGTCCACATGCAGGACCGCCAGCATGACCCCCTCGGGGTCCCTCAGGGCCAGCGAGGTGCCAACGGGGGCGGCCTCGGCCGTCGCCTCGGTGACGTCGAGGTTGACCGGCATGGGCCAGATGGTCCCGTCGGCCAGGCGCATGCCCGAGAGGACCGCCTCGTAGTCCTCCTGGCCGAGGAAGCCGGTGAGCGGCGAGAAACCTCCGTTGGCCAGCAGCTCCAGGTCGCACAGTTGGCGGGCGGACAGGTCGAGCGACGGCCACGGGGCCGAGGCCGCCTTCAGCTCCGCTGCCCGCTCGGGGCTCACCACTAGGTCGACAAGGGCCCCTCCATGGGGCTTGGTCAGCTGGTCGGGCACAGTTCCTCCATTGGGGTTCGCTCGCTGTTACACGCAGTTCACAATTCTCGACAATTTTAGTCGGGTTTCGTCGTGGCCCACAAAACCACCCCCGGCGACGGCGGGGCCGTCGGGGCCAGCCTAACCAGGGCACCCTCGCCGACGGGCCAGGGCGCGCCCTGCCACGCCCGAGGTGCTGGCACTCGGTAACCTTGAGTGCCAGACATGTTGGACGAACGCAAGGCAGCCATCCTTCGCGCCGTCGTGGAGTGCCACATCCGCACGGCGCAGCCCGTCAGCTCGGCCTACGTCGCCCAGCTGGGCGAGCTGAGCGTGTCCCCGGCCACCGTACGCAACGAGATGGCGGTGCTGGAGCAGGAGGGTTACCTGTTCCAGCCCCACTCGAGCGCCGGGCGGGTGCCCACCGACAAGGGGTACCGGTTCTTCGTCGACTCGCTCAGCGGTCCCACCCCGCTGGGCCCGGACCAGGCCGAGCTGGTGCGCATGTTCTTCGACCGGACCCATGGCGAGCTGGAGCGCACACTGTCGGAGACCAGCAGCCTGCTGTCCCGGCTCACCGACTACGCCGCCGTCGTCGTGGCGCCCAGCGCTCCCGACCCGGCCCGGGTCCGCTCTCTCCAGCTCGTACAGCTGTCGCCGCACCTGTGCCTGGCCGTGGCAGTGCTTGCCAACGGCACGGTGGAGCGCCGATCACTGGAGAGCATGGCCGACATGACCGAGGCCCAGGTCGAGCGGGCGGCCGCTGCCGCTGCCGCCTTCCTGGTCGGCTCCACTGTGGACAGGCCGGGCCGGCCCGCCCCCACCGGGGATCCCTACGCCGACTCCCTGGCCCAGGCGGCGGTCGACGGTTTGCGTGACCTCGGCGACGAGGACAACCAGGCCCCGGTGTTCGTCGGGGGGGCGGCGCGCATGGCCGCCGCCTTCGAGGCCGTCACCACCATAAGGACCGTGCTGGGCATACTCGAGCAGCAGTTCGTCCTGGTCAGCCTGCTCAAGGACGTGCTCGACCGGGGCCTTACCGTAGCCATCGGGGCCGAGCACGGCCTGGTGCAACTGGCAGAGTGCTCCGTGGTGGTGGCGCCCTACGAGGTCGACGGGCAGCGAGCCGGTACGGTGGGCGTGCTCGGCCCGACCCGCATGCACTACGACCAGGCCTTGGCCGCGGTCGCCGTCGTGTCGAAGAAACTGGGCAGGGTCCTGAGTGACGGCGAGCCCGTGCGCCCGGGGGGCAGAGACGACGACAGGCAAAGGAGCGCTGGCTAGACGTGGCTGAGGAAGACTACTACGCCGTCCTCGGCGTGAACCGCAACGCCACCGAAGACGAGATCAAGCGGGCGTACCGCCAGCTGGCCCGCACGCTGCACCCCGACCGTCATGCCGGTTCCCCGGCCGACGCCGAAGCCAACGAGGAGCGCTTCAAGCTCGTCAACCGGGCGTACGAGACGCTGAAGGACCCCGAAAAACGCCGCCAGTACGACATGTTCGGCGCCGAGGGCGAGCGGATGGGCGCGACCGGCGACCCCTTCGGCTTCGGCGGCGCCGGGCTGGGCGACATCTTCGACGCCTTCTTCGGCGGTGCCGGCCCCTTCGCCGGCACGCGCGCCTCGGGGAGAAGGGCCGGCCCGCCTCCTGGCGAAAACGTCGAAGCCATACTCGACCTCGAGTTCGCCGAGGCCGTCCTCGGGGCGTCCAAGGAAGTAACCGTCAGGGCACCGTCGGCCTGCGAGGCCTGCTCGGGGACAGGCGCCAGGCAGGGCACGACCCCGGTCACCTGCTCGACGTGCAACGGCGCCGGCGAGCTGCGCCGGGTCCGCCAGTCCCTGCTCGGCCAGATGGTGACGTCGAGCCCCTGCCCCCGCTGCGGCGGGACGGGCGAGGAGATCCCTTCGCCCTGCCCGGAGTGCCGCGGCCAGGGCCGGCGGGCCCAGGAGCGCAACTACACCGTCGAGGTGCCGGCCGGTGTCGACGACGGCTCGACCCTGCGCCTCAGTGGCCGGGGCGCCGCCGGGATACGCGGAGGCCCCCCGGGCGACCTCTACCTGCACCTGCGGGCCCGGCCGCACCCCGTGCTGGCGCGCGACGGCTACGACCTGCGCGCCACCCTGCGCGCCACGATGGCCCAGGCGGCCCTCGGCGCCCGGCTCGAGGTGGAGACCCTCGAGGGGCCCGAGGAGGTCGACGTGCCACCCGGCTGCCCCAACGGGCAGGAGGTGCGCCTGCGGGGCCGGGGAGTGCCCCACCTGCAACGACGGGGCCGGGGCGACCTGGTCGTGACCATCGAGGTACAGACGCCCACCGACCTGTCGCCGTCCCAGGAGGAGCTGCTGAGGCGTTTCGCGGCCGAGCGGGGAGAAGAAGTCGCCCCAGCCGAGGCCGGGCTCCTCTCGCGCATCCGCAGCGCCTTCAAGTAGGGCTCCCGATGGCCAGGGTGGCCGCCCACGTCTTCGTCGACGACCTGGGCCACCTGCAGCTGCGCGACAGCGATGCCCATCACCTGGCCAAGGTGCTGAGGCTGCGCCCCGGCGAGGCGGTGACCGCCTCGGACGGCCGGGGGGGGATGCTCGAATGCCGGTGGGACGGGGCGTCGGTGGTGGCGGCACCGGGCGCGGTGGCGTCCTATGACGAGGGCCCCAGCCCCGTGATCACCGTTGGGTTCGCCCTGACCAAGGCGGACCGTCCGGAGTGGACGGTACAGAAGCTGACCGAGACCGGGGTGGACCGGGTCGTCGTCCTGGTGAGCGAACGTTGCGTGGCCAAGTGGCCGCCCGCAGGGGTGCCCAGGCAGATGGCGAGGCTCCAAGAGGTTGCCCGCCAGGCTTCCATGCAAAGCCGCCGCTCGTGGTTGCCCGAGCTGGCGGGGCCCGTCGACTTCAGGCACCTGGTGGCCTCCTCGCCGGCGCCGGCCCTGGCCCTGGCCGTCCCCGGTGCGAGCCCCCTCTCCCTTTCCAGCCCCACCCTGCTGATCGGGCCCGAGGGAGGCTGGACCGAGTCGGAGCTGAGGGCCGTGCCCAGGCATGTCGGCCTCGGCCCGCACGTGCTGAGGGCGGAGACCGCCGCCGTGGTCGGCGGCGCCCTGCTCGGCGCACTGAGGGCCGGCCTCGTGCTCGAGGGCCCGGTTGTCAGCCCTGGCGACGACGGGCGAGCCCGGACCTGACGGCCGACTTGACGGCGGCGGCACCGACGACGATCACGCCGGTGCCGAGCAAGCCGCACAGCACCGCCACGATGGTCGCCACCGTAGAGCCGGGAGCTACCTGGTCGGCCACGGCGCCCGCACCGGCCATCAGCAACAGGAAAAGGACAGCGGTAGCACTGGCCAGTACGAAGATCCTCGTCGGTCGGCCGAGCGTCCACCACCGTGGGCCGCCCAGTGCCGTCCACCCGCCCGGTGGCAGGGAGGTGTCCCCTTGCCGGAGGGCGCTGGCATTGGCCCGCTCGTACCTGCGCCGGTAGCGGCGGCTCCTGGCCACCCTCAGACCTATGCGGAAGGCGATGCCCCGCAGGGGGGCAGGACGGTGGGACAGCCATCGGCTGACGCCGAGCCGGGCCGCGATGAACAGAGGCCAGGCGACGAGCAGCGGTAACAGAAGGACCGAGGCGAACACGGAGAGGTACTGGAACCCGATCAGCTCGATGTTGTCCCTCGCAGCCGAGGAGCGAGGATCGGCCACGGCCGCCTGCTCGAACGCAACCGCTCCCAGGCTCCAGCGCCCGCTGCCGCGAAGGGCCAGGCCCAGGTTGTTCTTGGCCGCCGAGTTGTTTGGGTCAATGGCGAGGGCGCGCCTGCAGGCGACCTCGGCCGCACGCCAGTTGCGAGCCTTGACGGCGACGAAGCTCGCCATCACCCACGTGTCCGTCAGCTGGGGGGCCAGTTCCAAGGCCCGCCGGGCGGCGGCGTCCGCCTCGGCCAGCTGCGACCCCGCCGCCATGGCCTCGGCCAGGACGAGGTGGTTCATGGGGTCGGCTGGGCCCATGCGTGCTGCCTCGCGCGCCTCTCGCACCGCTGGGACCAGGAACGACTTGGCATGACGGTGCCTCTCCTTGGCCAGAGCGATGAAGGCGATGGCACCGAGGCGGTGGGCGTAGGCCCACAGAGGGGCGAGCGACACCGCTCGCCCGGCGGCTTCCGCCGCCTCGAAGTTGCGGCCCAGGCCCAGCAAGGCCCGGGCCATGATGCAGTGCAGGTTGGCGTCGTCCGGACTGGATGCGGTCGCCTGCACGGCCAGGTCCAGGGCTTGCTGGTAGCGCCGGGCATCTATCAGGGCGTTGCATGCCGCAGCCGCCTCGCGCGCCGGCGCGGCGGTCAACGCCGCCTCTTTCCCCGCTCCCGCAGGTAGTCGGCCAGCTCGTCGTATTCGCCGGCGCCGTTGGCGAAGGTCACGAAGTTGCGGGCCATCTCCAGCCACGGCACGGTCGAGGGCCTCATGGCACCCACGGACGACATGAGGTCGGCTGCGCCAATGGGCCTGACCACTCCGGTCCGCACGGCGTCGGCCATGGCCAGCTGAGCCGCCTCCTCGCAGACGAGCCGCAGGTCGGCACCGGAGAACCCGTCAGTGGCCGCGACCACGGGGGCAAGGTCTATGTCCTCTACAGGGCGCTCGCGCAGGTGGTAACGCAGCACCGACTCCCTGGCCCTGGCGTCGGGCGGCAACACCAGGATGCTCTTGTCGAAGCGTCCGGGCCGGCGCAGGGCCGGGTCGACGTCCCAGGGCTGGTTGGTGGCACCTATAAGGAAGAGGCCCTCGTTGGACGATCCCATCCCGTCCATCTCGGCGAGCAGTTGGGCCACGACGTTACGGCCGGCATGACGCTCGAGGGCGGCACGGCTGTGGCCTATGGCGTCGACCTCGTCGAAGAAGAGCACCGACGGGGCACGCCGACGCGCCAGTTCGAACACCTCGTGCAGGCGCTTCTCCGAATTGCCCAACCACATGTCGAGCACGTCGTGCAGGCCCACGCTGAAGAAGTTGGCTCCCAGCTCCCCGGCGACCGCCCGGGCGAGGAACGTCTTGCCGCAGCCAGGAGGGCCCCACAGCAACAAACCCCCCCTCAGGTCCGCTCCGAAGAGCCGGCGCAGCTCGGGGTTGCGCATGGGGCCGAGGAAAGCCGTCTGCAGGCGTTGCTTCACCGCCTCCAGGCCGGCCACGTCCTCCAGCGTCACGCGTTTTCCCGCCTCCTCGCCGAGCAGAGCCGCCAGCTCGCCGTCCCAGTCCACCTCGGGCCGGCCGGCAAGGCCGTCGGGCAGCTCATGGCTCCCGGGGGCGCCGGGCCCTGCCGGGCCTTCGGGGGCGCCACCAGGCACATCCCGGCCCGGGGCCGGCCGGTGACCCATGACCCATCCGTGACCGCCGGGCACCGGCGGGCCGCCGCTCGTGGGACCGGGCGGCGGTGCCTCTCGCCTGGGCCCGACCGTAGGGCCTTCGGCCCCTTTGCCAGGTGCCCCGGAGGCCCCGGGCATTCCCGCTGCGCCCAGCGCGTCGTGCAGGCGCCGCCAGGCCGCCGCCTTGGCATGGTCACCGGCGAGCTCGGCCGCCGCGGCGGCGATGCCAAGGGCCTCCACATTGTCCGGGGTACTCGACAGCACAACCTCGACGTGGGCGAGCGCGTCGCGCGCCCTGCCCGCCCCCAGGACAAGCGTGGCCAGGTGGCAGCGCAACGCCGCATTGGCCGGGTCGGCCGCCACCGCCGCCTCGAGGGCGGCGATCACGCTCGGGTCGGGTGCCACCGCCAAATACTACGGTCCCGCCGCGCCCCCGCTCGCTGCGCTTCCGGTACCGCCCGGCGGCGGCCGGGCTCACCAGCTCTTGTCGATGGACACGTATTTGACCTCGAGGTACTCGTCGATACCGACGTCCCCGCCTTCACGACCCAACCCCGACGCCTTGACCCCACCAAAAGGTGCCGCCGGGTCCGACACGACGCCCCGGTTGAGACCGACCATGCCCACCTCGAGAGCCTCGGCCACCTTCAGCGCCCGGCCCAGGTCGCGCGTATAGGCGTAGGCCACCAAGCCGTACTCGGTACCGTTGGCCAGCTCAACCGCCTCCCGGTCGTCGTCGAAGGCGAACACCGGTGCCACCGGCCCGAAGATCTCGGTGCTCGACAGCTCGGCGTCACGGGGCACGTCCACGAGGACCGTCGGCTCGTAGAAGTAGCCCCGCCCGGGCGGCGACGAGGCTCCGCACAGCGCCTTTGCTCCCCTGGCCAGAGCGTCCTCG
Organism: Actinomycetes bacterium; assembly: GCA_021821705.1. Taxonomy (GTDB): domain Bacteria; phylum Actinomycetota; class Acidimicrobiia; order Acidimicrobiales; family Palsa-688; genus JAJZMF01. The sequence continues at coordinate 7,543 of JAKACE010000069.1, forward strand.
ACAAGGGACCCGACCTTTTGGCGCTGGTCCGAGCTGATGAGCGGGCCGGCGCCTACGCCCGCCTCGGTGCCACGCCCGAGCCGCAGCGAACCCATGGCATCTGCCAAGCGCTCGGAGAACTCCGCCACGACCGACGTGTGCACGTAGAAGCGGTTGGCGGCAGTGCACGCCTCACCCATGTTGCGCATCTTGGCGGCGAGGGCACCGGCGACGGCGTCGTCGAGATCGGCGTCGGCGAACACGATGAAAGGTGCGTTGCCACCCAGTTCCAGCGACACCCGCAGCACCTTGTCGGCGCAAGCCGCCATCAGGGCGCTGCCCACACCGGTCGAGCCGGTG
>JAKACE010000070.1 GCA_021821705.1 Actinomycetes bacterium
GAGCCACACCCAAACGGAAAAGGTGCGGAAGTCGGTAGTCGACAGTAACTGTGGGGCGACCAGTGCTTGGTCGAAGGCGGTGTAGGTGGCGAGGTAGCTGATGGCGCCATCGTGGTCGACGAAACGGACGAAGCGAGCGTCCTCCATGCCGTGGAGCTCGGCCGGGCCGTGGGGCCACAGGACCCGCTCGGCGATCGCGGTGCGCGCCGGGAACTCCACTGTGTAGTTGTTGGCCGCCACCCAGCGGATCCCTTCAACGGCGTTCCTGACCGCCGCCCTGGACAGTAGGTCAGGGTGTAGTCCGGCAATGGCAGCGTCCAACTGGGCCGCCTCGAAGTGAGCACCGAGGCGGTCGAGGACGAGGGCGGCGGCGTTGTTGTCGCAGCCGTGCTCGGCCAATTTGGTGTGGAAAAGGCGCCGGTCGTAGGGCCCGGGCGAGGTTCGGCCGCGTTCGAGGAACGGGCCCGGGTCGTCGAGACGGGCGCCGCCGGCGGCGCCCACGGTGCCGGTGCGGAACTCGATGGACGAGACGTGGCCTTCACCTAGGGCCCGCAGGCTCATCACGAAGCGCGTCTCACCGGCCGCCAGGCCGGCCTGGTCGGGGTGGGCGACGAGGGACGGGTTGAACAGGGCCACGGCTTCGGGCGACACCTCACGGGTGAAATAGGCGCCGATCAGCAGCGCCCTGTCGGTGGGGCCATCGTCGCTTTTCCCAAGGCGCCGGGCGGCGGCGCGGAAGTGGCTTCTCCACGTGGCTTCGAGCTCCCGGTGGCGATGGGCGAAGCGACGCCTCAGGTCGGCGAGCGTGGCGGTGACGTCGGCGTCGTCCATGGCCAGGATGCGTTCGGTGACCGAGGCGGCGCGCGAGTCTCCTCCGGGCATCTCCTCGCCGGGGACGAACAGTGCGGTCATGACCCGCGCGGGGTCGGGACGAAGCCGCAGCGCGCCCCGGGACACCATCTGAGGTGCCTGCCCGTCGCCGGTCACGGCGCCACCCTGACCAGGCGGCGGCCATGCTGGAACGTCGAGACCGGCGAAAGGGTGGGCTCTGCGCCTTGGTTGAGCTTGGGGCCATCGGCGATGAGGAGGTCGGCGAGAGCGGCGTACTGGCGGGCAACGGCCGGCCACCCGAAGGCGGGAGCGAGACGAGCCGCTTCACGCGCCATCGACGCACGCAACCCGGGTTCGGTGAGGACGTGGCGTAGCGCGGCACCGAGAGCGGTCGCGTCGCGGTGGGGGACGACGATCCCGGCCCCGCTCGACAGCAGCTCCACGGCGTGGGGGAACGCCGTCGCCACGACGGGCCGGCCGGCGGCGAGAGCGTCGACGAGCACGCCCGAGGTGACCTGGTCCTGCGAGTCGTAGGGCAGCACGACGACAGTGGCGTCCTGGACCAAGCGGGTCAGCGAGGGCAGGTCCCGGTAGGCGGCGTCGAAGGTCACCGACGGGGCCACCCCGTTGGCCCAGGTCCGGGCCACCAGCATGTCCCGGTAGGCCTCGCCCTCCGATGAGAGGACCTTGGGGTGCGTACGACCGGCGGGCGACCACGTAACGGGGCCGGGGGCGCAGGTCCCTCAGGCCCATCGTGGCGTCGATGGCCCACTCGATACCCTTTCCCGGGCCGAGCAGGCCCCAGGTGAGCAGCACCGGGCGCCCGGAGCGGTCAGGGTGGCACCCGGGGGAGGCCAGTGTGGCCCCGTGAGGGATCGTCGTGACCTTGGAGGCGTCCACGTCGAAGTGGCTGCAGAGGTACTGCCGGGCCGTTCCGGCCATCACAACCACGGCGCTGGCCGCCTCGCTTATGGCCTCCAGCACCTGCTTTTGGTGCTCGGTCGGCCCGAGCAGCACGGTGTGGGCGACGACGATGGAGGGGACCGTAAGGCTGCGCAGGATGGCAAGGACCTCGTCGCCGTCCGTACCACCGTACAGGCCGTACTCGTGCTGCACGATGGCGGTGCCGCAACCGTTTAGAGCGGCGGTCACCTCCCTCACCGAGGCGGGCACGCCATTGTCCAGCTCGGCCATCACCCTGGGGTCGGGAGACGGGGGCCCGTCCGCCACCCGCACGACCCCCACGGCGGCGCCGTTCGCCTCGAGAGCGCCAGCCAGGGCGGCGCTAAAGGTCGCCAGCCCGCATGGGGTGGGCGGGTAGGTGCTCAGTAACCCGTAGGTGCGCCTCGCGCCCGGGCGCGCCAGAGCGGGCGGGAAAGACCTTACGGCAACGCTCACGCACGAACTCCTCCCTGTCGCTCGGTTGAGGTCGAACCTGCACGAGCGGCCGCCGCCGTTCAGCCCAAGCTAGGGCCTTCCCGAGAGGGTGTAGTCGATACTACCCGTTGGGACAGGGCAATGCCGGCGGGCAATTTGCCTCTTTTGTCTGCGTCGTACGAGCGGCTTTGGCGAAAATCCCCCGTTGCCGGTGCGCTCGCTCGAGGTCGCCAGGGTGACGCCGGGCAGCGACCGGCACGGGCAACAAGGACCGGCCCCGCCGGGCCAGCCACTGTTGCGGGCCGGCCCTATCGGGAACGGGTCATGAGCACGTCAGAAAGGGCACCGAGGTGTTCGAGGCACTGCCCGGCGCCGAATGCGACGCACTGCAGCGGGTTGTCGGCGGTCACGATCGGCATGCCCGTCTCCGCGGCCAGGCGGGCGTCGAGTCCATGGAGCAGTGCGCCGCCACCAGTGAGCACTATGCCCCGCTCGATGATGTCGGCGGCAAGCTCAGGAGGGGCCCTGTCCAATGTCACCTTGACGGCGTCGACGGCGGCGGCCACCGGCTGCTCGATCGCTTCGCGGATCTCCTCGGTCGTGGTGACGATGGTCTTCGGCAAGCCAGTGGTCAGGTCCCGGCCCCTGATCTCGGCCCTCACTTCGTCCTGGAGGGGGCAGGCAGACCCGAGGGCGATCTTGACCTCCTCGGCCGTGCGCTCCCCCAGGGCCAGGCTGTACTCCTTCTTGATGAACTGGATGATCGCTTCGTCCAGCTCGTCCCCCGCGGTCTGGACCGACTGGCTGGTAACGATGCCGCCCATGGAGATCACCGCCACTTCGGTGGTCCCGCCCCCTATGTCCACCACCATGTTGCCGGTGGGCTCGTGCACGGGCAGGCCGGCACCGATGGCAGCGGCCATCGGTTCCTCGACGACCCACGCTTGACGAGCGCCGGCCGCCTCGGCCAGGTCCATGACCGCCCGCTTTTCGACACCCGTGACACCTGAGGGCACGCATATCACCATGTCGGGCTTGGACAGCCGGCCCGGGCGCGCTCGCCGGACGAAGTAGGCGAGCATCATTTCGCAGATCTCGAAGTCGGCGATCACGCCGTCACGTAGGGGGCGGACGGCCTGGACGTGGGCCGGCGTGCGGCCGATCATCGCCTTGGCGTCCGAGCCGACGGCAACAGGCTTGCCGTCGCGGAGGTCGATGGCCACAACCGAGGGCTCGTCGAGGACGATGCCGTGGCCCTGGACGTAGACCCGGGTGTTGGCGGTACCCAGGTCTACGGCCAGCCCCCGTCTGAAAGATGGAGAAAGCCTGGCGCGCACGTCAGGGAGCCTCCTCGGACGCCGTGGCCCACGAGAGCGGGACGAAGCGTACAAGGCGGCGGGCGGCGGTCCGAGCGTCGTGCCGGCTCACTGTCACCTCTGGTCCCTGTTTAGGGCCCTGTTCTCATAGCGGGCCGTAGAGCCCACCCGGCACGGGCTGCCGACCGGCCCGAGCCCAGGGCGGCCGTGCCCGGGACGCAGTACGGGAAGCTCAGGCTACCCGTTCCAGTTTGGGCCGCTCGATGGTCTCGGCCTCGTCGTTTAGCTTGCGCCCGAGCCCTGAGAACATCGCCAGGACCGCGGTGAAGAACTGGGCGATACCGCCGAGCGCCACACCGGTCAAAGTGACGGCGACCCAGTCTGCGCGCATGGCCACACCCCACAGCGCCCACAGGTCGAAGTTCACCGCCCAGGCCAAGGCGATCCCCAAGGCCACTTCCACCACGGGGTAAAGCGACAGAGGCACCAGGTCCCGCAGCTGCTGCAGGGGCCGTTCCACCCAGCGCGCGACACACATCACTCCCAGGCCGAGCAAGATCGCGATCCCGAAGACGTACATAGAGGCACATCCTTTCTTTGAACTGAAGAGGGCCGTCCTTTGCTTGGGCCGTCACCCCCCGGCCGTGGGGGCCACGGCGGTGGCGATGAAGGCCGAGAGCTGCTCACGCAAGTCGGAAAGCCTCTCCGGCACCACCTGGTACCAGGTCCAGGTGCCGTGCTGCTCGCTCATGATGATGCCGGCCTGCGCTAGCACACTCAGGTGATGGCTGACCGTGGACTGGGCCCGCTTCAGGTACGGTGCGAGCTCAGACACGTAGGCGCCGCCATGGGGCGCCCCGCTCAAGAAGGCGACCAGGCGCACCCGAAAGGGGTGGCCGAGCGCTTTACAGAGGCTCGCTACTTGGTCGAGCGCCGGTGTAGCCGGCTGGCGTTCTGCACGCTTTCGGCCAGTGCGCTCGACTTGTCTCGGCTCGGTGCCAGGACGACCAGGCATGGTCATCACCTGCAGCCACCCTACATCGAGGTTCTTTGATGTGGCCCCCGCCCATTGCCCGTGACTCGAGGAACGCCCGCGGCCAGGGCCATGACCCGTCCGACTCGTGGCGTTGCCGTGGAGAGGCGTGGGCCGGGCGAGCTTGGTGATGCGAGCGCCGCTGGAGAGGACGACGGTGGTGGGGGGCTAAAGTGGCCAGTTCGGCGGGCAGGCCCTCAAGGCTGTGCAGGGTCTGGCTCTCGTCGTCGCGCTTGCGGCGGAGGCCTCTTCGTCGGCCCGGGTGCCTGCCCAGAGCCCTCAATGGGCAGGCAAATAGCTTACCTTGTGGCTGAGACTAGGTTCGGGAGGACGGGGTTATCTCACACCAGCGCTACCTTTCGAGGGCGGCCCCACCCACTTCGTCGGCTGGCTCGGGACCCAGCACCCCAGAAGCAGAACCGAAGGCTTGCACCCTTCAGGCTCCCTCACATTCGACGTTGAGTATGAGCTCGGGCGCACTGGGCACCGACCGCTCCGCCAGTCCGCTGCGACGCGGTCATAACGGGAGAAGGCCTTCCACCAAAGCCCATCGGAGGTCGTGCCGGTCCTGAGGGCCCCCGCTAACAACGGAAATTTCGCCGCTACTCAGGGAACCCCTAAAGCGAGCTTGGTGATGCGGGGCCCCCGCCGGCAAAGACGACGGTGTTGCGGGTCAGGGCGGCGAGCTCGGCGAGCGCGACCAGCGCCGCCTGGTAGGCGTCATTCGGTGCTGGCGATCTGCGTGCCCATCCTGTTCGGCTCCTGAGCTGAGGGTGTCGTTGAGGATGCCGGGGTGCTGTGTCAGGAACGTCGATCTACACGGCCCCGTGGGCGGGACCAATCGGCAGCTCGCAGTGCGTAAAGCAGGCTTCCAGTCAGCGGGTCCTGGCCGTAGCTGGTGCACAGCTCTGCCAGGACATCTTGGTGGCTGAACCCGATGTTGAGGACGGTGTCTTCCCGGCGTAGTAGATGACGACGGTGCCGTCTGCTCGATGGAGCATCCCGCAGCAGAACACCACGTGCGGCACGTGCACGTACGCATCTTCGGGTGTGCGGCAGTCGGCCGGGGACGGGAAGAGCACCGGGATACTCGACATGCGCACCCGGCGGGGATCGTCGAGGTCGTGGAGTGCGACGCCCAAGACGTACGGGTTGCCGTCCATCGTGGAGCGGACACCGTGGAACACGTTGAGCCCGACGGTGCAACGAGGCCGACATCGACCAGCCCGGCACCGTCGCCCGCCACGGCCGGTCTTGTCGACGACGAGGCTCGGTCCAGGGGTGCGCGCCGTCGCCCGGACGGCCCCAGCTGCTTTCGCCACGTCCCATGACCGCACCCGTTGTGCACCCTCGTGAAGTGCAGCGCCCGGCCGGCCTTCGGCCAAGATGGGGAGATGAAAGCCCGGTGGGCCCCTCCAACCTTGCGGTCCTACCAGGCGTCGTGGCTCCTGGCGGACGTAGTCGCCGGCCTTACCCTGGCAGCTGTCGCCGTGCCCTCGCAGATCGCCACCGCACGCCTGGCCGGGATGCCCGCGGTCAGCGGCCTGTACGCCTTTGTGGTGGCGTCATTGCTCTACGCTGCGCTCGGCCCCAACCGCCACCTGTCCGTCGGGGCGGACTCGACCATCGCACCGGTGCTCGCAACCGGCGTGGCGTCGGTGGCCGCTGTCGGGACAGCCCGGTACGTGGGCGCAATGGCCATGTGCGCAGTTCTCATCGGTGCCGTCCTCGTGGCGATCGGGTTGTTGAGGATGGGCTGGATAGCGGACCTGCTCTCCACGCCGGTGACGACCGGGCTGCTCGCCGGCATCGGCATCGAGATCATTGTGCGCGAGCTGCCCGTCGTCCTCGGTCTAACTGCTCGTGGCAGTACCACGATCGGCCGGGTGCGCGACGTGGTGAGCCACCTGGGCAGGACCAACGGATGGTCTTTGGGCATCGCGCTCGTGGTGCTCGGCCTCGTGCTGGCCGCCCGGCGTGTGGACCCGAGGCTTCCGGCGGCGCTAGTCGGCATGGTCCTGTCCGTACTGGCGGTGGACCTGCTCGGCCTGGCGGCACACCATGGGGTGGCAACCGTAGGCGCGTTCCGTGTGAGCTTCCCGAGCGTTGGCCTGCCTACGGGCTCGTTGTCCCAGGTGGGCAGGCTCGCCGCCACAGTGCTGACCGTTGCCTTCATCTGCATCGCCCAGACCGCCGCCACCGTGCGCGCGCCGGCAACGGGCACCCCCGGGGGCACTGGCACCCCTGGCACCCCGGTGCCGGAGGACTTCAACCGCGACCTGATCGGAGTTGGGGCGGGGAATATTGGCGCGGGGTTGATAGGGGTGTTCGCTGTTGACGCCAGCCCGCCCAACTCGGCGATCGCGCAGTCCTCGGGCGCGCGCTCTCAGCTGACCAACACGGCAGCCGCGGTGATCGTGGTGCTCGCGGCGCTTGTGGCCACGGGCCCGCTGGCTGCCCTCCCGACGGCAACCCTTGGCGCGATCCTGATATTCATCGCGACCAGGTTGGTCCGCGGAGGCGAGCTGGTGAAGATCTGGCGCTTCAACCCCGTCGAGCTCGCTCTCGCCGTCATAACTCTGCTGGTCGTGGCGCTGGTCGGCATCGAGCAAGGTGTTGGCTTGGCGATGGTACTCTCGCTTGGCGAGCGCACTTGGCGCTCCGCCCGGCCCAACGACGCGGTCTTGGGGCGCGAGCCAGGCACCGACCACTGGATCCCCCGGGACGTCGGTCGTCCGACCGAGGAGGTCCCGGGCGTCTTGGTGTACCTCGTCTACGCTCCCTTCTGGTACGGCAACGCCGCTTATCTCCGCCAGCGGATCCGCCACCGCGTCGAAGCTGCGCCGGAGCCCGTCCGAGTTGTAGTCCTCGATGCCGACGGCATGTCGGACATCGACTACACCGGGCTGCAGGCGCTCCGTGACCTGGCGGTCGAGCTGGAAAGCCGGGGTGCTGCTCTTTTCGTTGCTAGGGCGTCGCACTTGGTCCACCATGAGCTGAAGCACGGGGCATTGCTCGCCCAGCTCGGTCCAGACCACCTTTTCGGCTCGGTGGAAGACGCAGTCGTCGCCTCGGCGGCTTTGGGAAGCGACCGCCTCCCGAGAGTTGAGCGGGCCGCCCAAGACAAGACCTCCGACTAGCACTGTAACCGGTGGCGCGCTCTTCGTGGGCTCAGGCTGAACGAGCGAGCGGGGGGCGGTCAAGGCACCGAGCGACGCTCGAGCAGGGCTCGTGGCCAGGCGGGTCTCGCGGGCCGGCGTCGCGCGCCGGTTGGCCGTTGGGCGATCAGCGAGTAGCGGTCGCCTCTGATGAGGCT
>JAKACE010000071.1 GCA_021821705.1 Actinomycetes bacterium
CTGGACCGCCTTGCCCACCCTAAAGCTCGTTACAAGCGCAAGACGGTGCTCGAGGTGCAGCTGGTCGAGCGGCAGTCATGCCAGTTGGACCACTGGTGAGCGTGCGCCGGTATCGTCTGGACAGGCCTGGGGACCCCGAAGGAGCGGCCATGCAACCTGGAGCGCCTACTGCCAAACCCTTCGTAAACGCCGCTGACTACGGTGCGGTCGGGGACGCCAGTTGCGATGACACCGGGGCACTTCAACGAGCCATCGACGCCGCCGGGCCTTCGACCTCGCCCACCGGGGGTACCGTCGCGCTCCCGCCCGGCCGTTATCGGCTCAGCGCCAGTCTGGTCCTGCCTCCGGCCGTGAGCCTGGTGGGGGCCGGTTGGAACACGCCGGGCTCTCAGGTGAACACCTTCGCTGGTAGCTGGCTGTTCGTGCCAGCGGGGGCGGACTGGAGCCCCGTGGTGGCCCGAGGGAGCGGATCGGGGGTGCGGGCACTGGCTTTCAACGTGCCCGATCAACCGTCCTCGTCCAACCCGCCGGAGGCCCAGCCCATGCTGCTTGTAACGGGCAACAACGTCCTGGTGGAGGACGTCTGCGTCTACAACGCTTTCGCAGGTGTCTTCCTCGACGGAGGCGCGCAGGTCAGCCTGAGGCGGATCTGGGGCCAACCTCTGGCCTACGGCATCGCAGTCGACCGCTCGCAGGACACCAACTACATCGACACCGTCCACTTCTGGCCCTACTGGGCGCCCCAGGCCAGCATCCCGGGCCGCTACCAGTTGGCCAACGCCACGGCCATAGCCCTTTACAGGTGCGACAACCCGCACCTGAGCAACATCTTCGCCTACAACTACGCCCGGGGCCTCAGCCTCCTCGCTTCCCAGGCCGGGGTACCCCACAAGGTCCACTTGGTCAACGCTGACTTCGACCGCTGTACGACCGGTGTCCACATCGATGCGCCCGGCCGTCCCGGCTCGGCTGCCACTCTGCAGATGCTGAACGTGACAGTCCAGGCGCCGGTCGAGGAGGGCCTGGAACCGGGCCATGGCGTATGGGTGGAGAAAGCCTCCTCCTTCGCCATGGTCCAGGCGTCCAACCTGCGGGTCTCCAACCCCGGGTTGTGCGGAGTGAGCGTGGAGGCCGACAACGTCAACTTCTACGGGGAGAACGTCAGCCTCGAGGGCTTCCGCGGACCGGTCGGGTTCTCGGTCACATCGGCGTCCTCCTACGCCTACCTCGGCTTGGGGTTCCGAGCCAGCCCCGCCGGTGGCGGCCGCCAAGCCGCTGTCGGCCCTCGGGCACAGTTCCGCCTCGCGGCCTCAACCTGATGCGCCACAGCGCACAACCGGCCGGCTGTGCCCAGCGCTCTTGGCTTGCCCCGGTGACCCTGACAACGTTGTCTAGGTCAAAGCTTATTGATGGCACAGCCAGTGGCCTGTACCGGGCAGGGTTGGCGCCGGTCGGTCGTACAGTTGGGTACGGCCATCAAACCGACCGTCCGGGAACACAACCGCCACTCTGCCCGCCGCTTTCGCTCCAGGTGGGCATAGGTTTGACACCTGGTCCGGCTGGCCCTAGCGTGGCTGGCGCTGGTCCTGACATCGTTGCCACGACCGAACCGGTTCGGCACACGGTAAAAAGGGGGCGTACTCGCGCCGGAGGGGACAGCCGGGCGCCGGGCGCGCTGACGGCCGGACGATCGGCAGTGCACCCAAAATGAGCAGCACCGGTTATCGGCCCGCCCCTGGGCCGCTCGAAATGGAGGCATCAGATGGACAACCGGCCGGTCTCGGCAGCCCAGGCGGGCAAGGAGTACCGCATGGGCAGGATATTCGGCAACGACGGCAAGACCGTGGTCCTGCCTCTCGACCACGGGAGCATGATCGGTAGGGTGAGCGGGCTCGAGGACCCGATCGGGGCACTCGATAGGTTCGCTGCCACCCGCTGCGACGGCTTCCTGATCGGTCCCGGCGTAGCCGCCCACAGCGTGGCCACTTTCGCCCACCGGGGCTCTCCGGCCCGGCTGCTCACGATCGATTCCTATTGGAACGCGGGCCCGGATGGAGCCACGGCCATGATCGCCAACCTCGAGCAGGCCGCGGCTCTCGGAGTGGACGCCGTGAAAGTTCTGATGCCCTGGAACGTGCCCCAGCCTCGGAGGGCACCACTTGTCAGCATGATCAGCTCAGTCATCGCGGCGGCCGCGCCCTTGGGGATGCCTGTCATGGTGGAGCCGATCGCCTTCGAGATGCCCCGGGGCCCCGAGGCCGTCGCCATCGAGGAGCACGGCTGCCGGGTGGCTATGGAGCTCGGTGCGGACATATTGAAAGTCGCCTACCCCGGCGACCCGGGCACGCTGGCAGCCTGGTGCTCGGAGTTGCGCGTGCCGGTTGTAATGCTCGGCGGCCCCAAGGGCGGCACCACCGAGGAGCTGCTGGCGCTGGTGGCTGATGCCGTCAAGGGCGGCGCCAGCGGCATCGTGATCGGTCGGCGGGTATGGCAGAGGCCCCTCGAGGAGGCAGCTCAACTGCTCGGGCAGCTCTACGAGATAGTCCACGGCGCCTGAGCGGCCTGGTCCCTGGCGGGGCCCCGGTGGCCGGGGCCTGGCCGGGGCCCCGCAGCGGCAACGCCCGGCCGGTCCCGTTCAGCCGGCCGCCCGGGCCGCCGCCGCGCTGAGCACGATGGCCAGCATCGAGCAACCGGCGTCGGGGTGCCCGAGCGCCCGCTGGGGGACCCAACTGGCTCTGCCCTTTTTTGGCTCCATCGCAGCTGTGGCCTGCGCCGTCGAGCGCGCCGCCTCGGCTGCCTTGGCGAGGGCCTCCCGCCATTCCAGGCCGTCGGCGGTACTCGCCTCCAGGCTGGTGCTCACCGAGGCCAGCCCGTCCACCAGCGTCCTGTCGCCGGGCTCGGCCTTACCACGGGCGCGCACACCCTCCAACGCGGCTTCGAAGCACCGGGCCAGCAACGCCGTCGGCTCGCCGCCTTCGCCGCAGGCCTGGGAGGCGCGCAGGAAGGCGGTCGCCACCAGTGTCCCGCTCGTGGACGGGGCGCCGCGGGCTATGCCGGTACCGATGGCGCCGAGCAGCTCCGGGACACCGGCCACGCCCGTGGCGAGCACCTCCTTCACGATCCGGGCCACTTCGGTCATGGTCACGCCGAGGTCGCCGTCACCGGCAAAGCCGTCCAAGCGGTTGAGCTCGGGTGCGGCGTCTTCCAGCGCTGAGGCGGCGGCGCCGAGGACGTCGACCAACAGGGCCTCGTTCATCGGCTCACCACCTCGCCAGCAGGGGCGAGCGGGCAGGGGCGTCGAGCAGGCCGAGGATCTCGTCGTCCAGGCGCATCACCGAAACGGACGCCCCCGCCATTTCGAGCGACGTGGCGAACTCGCCGACCCAGGCACGGCGCACGTCGATGCCCCGCGACACAAGGGCGCCGTGCACTGAACGGTAGAGCACGTAGAGCTCCTCCACCGGAGTCGCACCCAACCCGTTGACCAGCACGGCGACATCGTCACCGCGCCCGCATGACAGCCCGTCGACAATGTGGTCGACAAGCTCGACCGCAATGGCGGCGGCAGGGCGCAGGGGACCTCTCGAGACCCCGGGCTCGCCGTGTATGCCCATGCCGATCTCCATCTGCCCGTCGGGCAGGCTGAAAGTCGGCTCGCCCGCTGCAGGCAGCGTGCAGGGTGAGAGCGCCACACCCATCGAGCGCAGGCCGGAGCTCGCCCGCTCGGTCACGGTCACGACCTCCGCCAGGCTCCTCCCCTCTTCGGCGCCGGCGCCGGCCACCTTGTAGAGCATGGCGATCCCGGCCACCCCTCGGCGGCGCTCGGCCTGAGCCTCGGGTGCCGAAGCGACATCGTCAGTGCCGACGACGGTGGCGACCTGCATGCCCTCGGCTATCGCCAGTTCAGCGGCGAGGTCGAAGTTCATGACGTCGCCGGAATAGTTGCCGTACAGGTAGACGACGCCGGCCCCTCCGTCCACGGCCCGGCTGGCCTCCAGCACCTGGTCGGCGCTCGGCGAAGCGAAGACGTCGCCCACGGCCACGCCGTCGGCGAGGCCGGTACCCACGTAACCCATGAAGAGGGGCAGGTGGCCCGAGCCGCCACCGGTGACGATGCCGACCTTGCCATGACGGGGTGCGTCGGCCCGTACGACCACCCGCCGGGCCGGCGAACGCAGGCTCCCGGGATGGGCGAGCAGCACGCCCTCGAGCATCTCGTCGACAAAAGCCTTGGGCTGGTTGATGATCTTGCGCATATTCGGGTCAGACCCCCCTCCCTGGCCGGGCGCTGGGCGCCGGCCTGGTCCAGTCGTAGTGCACCGCCGTCGCCGGCGTGCCCCGTTGGTACAACGCGGCGCCGGGCCCGGGGCCCGTCCCGAGCGTCAGCCCGGTGCCGTCGCAAGCGGCCGCCGCCGCCCCGGTCATCGAGGCCCAGGTGTGGGCCCCGACGGGCACGCCATCGCTCACAGCTCCTATCGGCCCGGCCGAGCGCCATTGCGGGGGCGCTCCCGGTGCCACACTGCCGTCGCCTCTTGTGGCTGCAACTGGCACCTCCAACCTCCTGCCGGGGCCCCGACCCCGGGCGTCCGCCCGGCTGGCACAGGCCCCTGGACCTTCCTAGACGGACAACGCTGTCAGGTGGCGAGGACGACCACAAGTGGCCTTGTGCCCTCGGGCTGGGCGCCACCGCTACGGTGGTGCCCGCGGGCTTGTGCCCCCGGGCTCGTACCCCCGTGGGTGGGCCCGCCGGGTGGGGCCGGACCGCTGTCGGCCGTGACCATCGGCAAAGGCCCCGGCCGGCTACGGTGCCCTGCGGCTGGGATGGCTATGGCCGCTCACTGCAGCCGGGTTGGTGGCCCTCGCTCAGTACCGCGCCACAACAGAGGCAGACGAGGTGGGCCATGCAGGCCGGCTCGCCGGCGACATCGAGCTCCTCTGCCCAGCTGTCGGACCGCAGGGCACCGCCAAGCCCGAGGAGCCCCTCCGGGTGAGCGCCCCCCGTACCAGGCAGGTCGCGCTCGGCTGCTGCCGGCTGCGCTCCTGCCGACCGACCAGCTCGGACCGGACCAGCCTGAGCCTCCCCGCCCGGAGGTGCGTCCCGCCCAGGCTCCTGCGCCATCAGATCTCCAGGACCTGGAGCCGGCAACCGGCCCGGTGCGGGTTTTTCGGCACGAGGCCCTGTACCTCGACACCTCCTGTGCCCTCGGCAAGCCCGCGGGCCAACCCCAGATGTAGCTCGCAGACGTCCTTGGCGTTGACAGCGGCAGCGCTCTCGAAGGGACAGTTCTCGAGGATGAGCTCAGTCACCGTGGCTTTGCGACGGCGCACCGGCCTGAAGCCGGCTCTGGCCATCTCGTGCTCGATCACACCCACGGCGTCCCTTCCCTGGGCCTCATGCGTGCCCGGTGGGGGGATCTGGCGCGCCCGGGCCACGCCGATGCGATGCCCGACTTCCTGGGTGGGCCGACCGGTGCGCATCGCCTCCGCCAGGGCCGTCGCCAACTGCTCGTACGGGCCGGGGGTACCCCACAGGCCTGAGGCGTCGGGGGCGGCCTCGTACAGGAGCCGGGGCCGGCCCGGACGCGTCCGCTCCTCCTGCCCCTCTACGACCAAGCCGGCCGAGGTCAGCGCGCCCAGGTGCTGGCGAACGGCGTTGTGGTTGAGCCGGGTGTAGGTGGTCAGCTCGGCCACGTCGACGGCGCGGGCGGATTCGACGATATAGCGGAAGATCCGGAACCTGGTCGGGTCACCCAGTGCCCGAGCCTGGGCCTGGACGTCATCGGGGACGGTACGGGTGGGGGCAGTAGCTGGGCACATCTCTATAACTACCTATCACTAGATGCTGCTCCTGGCAGCCCAAATACCGACTAGTTCTAGGCTAGTCTAGATCTTCCTGGGGGGCGTCCGGCAATGGTTAACGGCAGCGGCAGCGGCGACACCCCTGGGCGTACAGCCCCCCCGGGGGGTCAGTGCCCTGGGGAGTCATTGCCCGGTGGGCGCCACGCCCGCCTACACCTGCGCTCTGCTGCCCAGGAGGCGCACCGGCCTGTAGGTGAGGTTGAGCGCCGTCACCAGACCCGTCGCAATGAACAGGGCCCCGGCCAGCACGGTAGCGGCTGCCACCCCCGCCGCCAAACCGAAGCACAGTGCAGCAATGCCAGCCGTCACCAGGGCGTAGCTGAGGGCCGCCCACACATGGCCGTAGAGGTCGGCGAAGAGGAGCGGCCGGCCGGCGGCACCCTTGTCGACCCCCCTCGCCCTCAGCACGGACCAGCAGATGAACGGCACCACCTTGTAGGTGTGGCCGACCAGAGCCTCCAGTACCCAGCCGCCGAACGCGGCCACGGCGGCGGCCACCAGGGCCACGCCGGCGTGGTGATGGGAGGGCAGCACGGCCGCGGCGGCGAGGGCCAGGCCCGCCCCCACGGGCAGCCACCCGGCCGAGGTCAGCACGAAGGCCAGGTGCAGGTCGGCCTTGCGCCGGCGGTGCCGGAGGTGGGCTTGTAGGGACACGAGGTGGGCGGCCAGGCCCGCTGCCAGGACGAGGGCGCCGGGGCCGGCGAGCATGGGCAGACCCAGCAGCAGGCCCGGGGAAAGCAGGACGACGCCCGCCGGTACCGCCCAGACGGCGACCCGTCCGGGCATGTGACGCCCGGGCACGTGGGCGAGGAAGAACATGGGCCAGAGCTTCTCAGCCACGGCCACATAGGTCAGACCGAGCCAGGCGAAGAGGCCCACGACGGCGTGGGCCAGCACCACGTGGCCTGACAGATCCCACCAGTTGCCCCGCCTGTCGGCCACGTAGAGCACTCCGAAGCAGCCGGTAGCGACGAAACCGGCCAGGGCGAAGCGCAGGCCCGTCACGGGGGCACCCTTACCTCTGGCGGCCAACGGGTGCGAGAAGTTGAGCACGAGCAGCGTGAGCGCAATGGCGGCCAGTGCTCCCCCGGCTTCGACGACGCCCTCCAGCCCGGTGGCGAACCCCACTGGGAGGAGCCAGGCACCACCCAGCCAGGCGGCGAACGTCGCCCACGCCAGGCGCACCGACCGCAGCGGCCGCTGGGTGACGACCGGGACGAACTGGTGGGCCGCCCCGAGCACGCCCATTGACAGCGTCGCCAGCATGCCCAGGTGAGCAGCAGCCACGACCTGGTCGGCAGTCGGGTCAAGGGTCGCCACCCGGCTCGACCAGACCAGGGCGGCACCGCATGCCACGAGGCCGGCCGCTGCCGCGCCGAGATAGGCCAGCGGGACCGCTGGGGGAGGTACCGCTCCTGGCAGCCCGGCCGGCCTGGCCCGCCAAGCCCCGGCACCGGCCATCGCAGGAGCGGGCAACTGGGGGCTGGGACTGGCAGTCCGGTTCATAGTTCTAGCTTAGTCTAGATATACACCGCTGGGGAGTGGTACCAGGCAGGGGCTGTGGGCGTCCGAGCGCTGGGCTGGGGCGCTGGAGGGCCGTGTCGGATAGCCAACTTGCTCCAAGACGACCGGACACGCTCCCCGGTGCGCTACTCTTGGTCACGTCGGATGAAGCCCCGACAGGTTGCCACCGGCAACCGGACCGTCCTTCGGGACTGATGGCCTCTACCCACGCTGTCGAACGGGACATTGGGTAGAGGAGGTAGCCAGGGTGACCAGCCTGACGCTCAGTCAGCCCGTCATCCAGGCATGCCAGGATCTGACCATCCTTGTCTTCGCTCCAGGCGTCTCCGGAGCGATCGCCAAGCTCGAAGCGCTCCTGCAGGGCCGGCGCGGGCCTCGCGTGCTTCAGCCCTATTACGACATCGCCAAGCTCTTCCGCAAAGAGACCCTCGTACCCGAGGACGCAAGTTGGGTCTTCCTGGCCGCGCCGGTTGTCG